>JAWXTP010000106.1:0-10244 GCA_044433415.1 Rikenellaceae bacterium | reverse complement strand
TAACAGCAGGTACGCCTTTTTCCATCCATTCAGGGGCAGTGTCGCCTTTAAGATAGTGATGGAAGAATTGTGACATTCTTGTTTGGAAGTCAATTTGGTTAGCTTGTTTTAATGGCCAGTGAGGCTCATCATTGTAGTTAAGTAACCATACAGGCTTCTGTAGACGACGTAGAGCAACAAAATACTCTATACCTTGCCACCATGGAACGTGACCATCGCTGTCATTATGCATGATAAGTATAGGTGTTGTAACCTTATCCATATCCATAAGTGGAGAGTTCTCTAGATATTTGTCTGGAGCTTCCCAGATAGATTTACCTATACGGCTTTGACCATGCTCATATTGGAAAGCACGTATAAGACCTGTAGCCCAACGAACGCCACCGTAAGCACTAAGCATGTTAACAACAGGTGCTCCCGACTCTATAGCTGCAAAACGGTCTGTTTTACCTGCTAGGAAAGCTACTTGGTAACCACCCCAGCTGTGACCTTGTGCACCTATGTGCTTAGGATCTACAAAACCTTTCTCTAATACCATATCTATACCTGGCATTACTGCATCATAACAGCTTTGACCTGGGTAACCATCATAGTATTTTACATCAGGGTTGAAAATTACATAACCATTAGATGTGTAGTAGTGATAGTCTATAGTAGAACGGTGAGTCTCAGGCATTCTGTAGCCAAAACGGTTGTGAGAATCCTTTTCGTAGAAGTTACATATCATAGGATATTTCTTTGTAGGATCGAAATTCTCAGGCTTGAATAATAAACCTTGTAGAGTGTCTCCCTTAAGTGATACCCATTCTACTAACTCAACATCAGTACCCCAGTTGAAATCCTTTTGTTGAGGGTTTATATCTGTAAGTTGTTTAGACTCCTTTAAAGAAGTTGTAGAAAGGTGAATGTTAGGTGCTTGAGTGAAAGTTTCTTGAGTGAATATTATGTTATCACTATTTTTCGCTTTTGTAGGAACCCCATAACGTAATAGACCAGATGCTAATACTGTTGGAGTGCCACCAGCTATAGAAACTTCTGCATAGCCGCTACCTTTTGTAGTGTTGTCAAATGTTGATAAGAAAAGTTTATCTTTCTTAGTGAAGAATTTCTTGTCGTCGTCAAATTTCACTACACGGTAAGTAGTGTTTGTTTCTTTACCGTTTGTTGTGATGCGCTTAGGTGTAGTTTTGCGCTCTGGGTCTAGAGCCCAAAGGTCATATCTGCCGTTTACGTAGAAGGTCTCGTCATTCTCACTCCAACCTATAGCTCCGTTCTCTCTAGGATAGTCAGGTACATCGTTTAAGTGGTCGTACATAGTAAACTCACAAGTGTTTGTAAGTTTAAATCTCTCTTTTGTAGCTACAGAATAGCTATACCAAGAACTGTCTGCTGCTTGATACCAGTATAGGTATTTGCTGCTAGGAGAAATGCTTATTCTTGATGTAGTTTCTTTAGCTACTAGCTCTTTAGCTTTTGTTGTAACGTCATAGATGTATACGTCTGAACGACTCTTGCCTTCCCACATAGCTTCAATTTTGTAAGGCTCATTGACAGTAGTAAGCACAATGTTACCCTCACCATCTTCTGAAATCTGAGCATAAGAATCTAGTAGGTTTTCTAGCTGTGCGCTATAGCCCTTGTCTGTGAAGTATACAGCTTTATAACTTTTTTTAAGGTCTTTTTCGCGATCTATAAGTTGTACGGTGTGTAGAGTAGGCTCACTCCAGTTCCAAACGTCTACAACAGCTTTTTCGCGTTTTAAAGAAATAGTGTCAGGCTCTATCAGACGAGGTGAAGTGCTATAAGTAAGTCTACCTTTCTCTTTTGAGAAAGAAAGAGCACCAAATTCGTTGATTATCCAATCTGTAGGGCAGTTGTCAGCTAATGTAATTTCTTTTACTCCATCGTTGTAGTAGTAAAGAGCGTTAGAAACACCTGTTTTGTCATCTTTTTTACCTACTACAAAGGCTACTGCATCACCAGAGTTTGAAATGGCGATTTTTTTTACTGTTTCTGCTGTTTCATATACATTTTTTGAAGCAGAATTTTTTAGGGTAACAACATACACTTTGCTACCTGTAGAGTCAGCTTCAAAATAGGCTAATTTACTACCATCTTCTGAAAATTCAAAGTTTTTAACATTCTCGAAAGTTGTTACCCCTTTAGGTGAAGATATATACAAAGTGTTGTCTTTTTTGTCACCACGTTTGTAGGCAACATAACCTGTTTCTTTAGCAACTTTGTAACTTTTTAGAGAGTCAACAACAGTTTGTGAACCGTTTTTAAGGTTGTAAACAATAAGAGTATTGTCTATTTTATCCTTGCTTTTGGCTCTTTCTAGAGAGTCTAGTTGGCTTAAGCTAGCTTTTTCTATAACAACTAAAGTGTTGTTGTTTAGGAATTGGCTTTCCTTAGCGTTAGAGAAAGTGATAACACTTTTAGCATTTTTGTCGAATACCTCTAATGTGGCATCCCCTAGCCACGGAGTAGTTTGAACTGAGATGTACTGTCCATCGTCAGTTATGGAGCTGCTAGTTACGCGGTTCCATCCTAGTATATCATCCCATGTTAACGCTTTTTTGTCTTGTGCGATAGACATGAAAGATGAAAATACTAAACATAAAGTTAATAATTTTTTCATTTAGTTATTGTTAATGATTAATATTTTTGTTGATTTTTCCCAACAAAAATATATAAAAAAGACCTAGAAAACAAATATATATAAAAGAGCAGGGACTTTGCAGGGAACAGGGACTTTGCTGGGACTCTGCTGGGAGCGACAAGCGGCAAAAGATTGTTGGAAAAACTTAATAAAATAATAATTATCTTACTATTTTTTAATCGCTTGTCGCTCCCAGTAAAGTCCCAGTAAAGTCCCAGTAAAGTCCCAGTACTTATTATAGTTATAGAAAAAAGAGAGCAACCTTTTGAGTCACTCTCTTTAGTAAGTTTAGTATTAATTAGTTTTAGAAGACTTTTATAGTGTTACTTTCACATCAGCGCCTGTAAACTCAACACCTTTAATATCTTTACTACCAGCTATAACAACTGTGAAGTTTATTTCTTTAGTGTGAGTATCAAAATAAGAGCCTTCACCTTTTGATATGCTTAGTGACTTATCAGCTTCACAGTAAGTAATATTTATTTCTGAGTAGTTGCCATTTTCGTATTCATAAGTAGTATTATCATCTAGGTATAGGCTATATGAAGCATCTTTACCAGGATAAATTGTTAACACTGTAGGTTCAGAAATTTCTTCTGTAGCATATTGAAGTTTAGCTCCCGAAGGAATGATAGAGCCCTCTTTAACATAAATAGGAAGACTATTTAGAGGAGCTGAGGCAGTGATATTTTTACCACCTGCTATTTTCTCGTTAGTCCAGAAGTCGTACCAATTACCCTCAGGAAGGTAAAGTTCTCTTTCTCTTGCCTTGTAAGAGATTACAGGATTTATAAGCATAGATTCCCCAAAGAAGAACTGGTCTTTTATGCCCCAAGTTTTCTTGTCATTAGGATATTGGTAAGCTAGAGGAGCCATAAGAAGTTTAGCATCCTTAGTAACTTTCCATGCTTCTGAGTAGATATAAGGCATAAGTTGGTAGCGGATATCTAGGAACTTACGTGCCATATCTTCAAACTCTTTACCATATCTCCAAACCTCAGTTTTTGACGCATAGCCATGTATTCTGAATATAGGGTTGAATGTACCAAATTGAAACCAACGAGTAAGTAGTTCTTTGTATTCAGGGTTTGTATATTGGTTATCATAGATGTCGTTTATAGAATTTTTATCTCTAAAGAAACCACCTATATCTGTAGTCCAGTAAGGTACACCTGCCATAGTAAAGTTTAGACCTGCTGCTATTTGTTCTGAGAGTTGTTCCCATGTAGCTGCTACATCACCCGACCATGAAGCCACGCTATTTCTTTGTTGACCTGCATAGGCTGAGCGCGTAAGGTTAAACATCCTTTGGTTAGGATATTCTTCTCTTTTACCTTCATACATAGCTTTTGTAACTAGTAGAGAATAGGCATTTGTGACACGTCCAAATTCACCTACTGTAGTCATAAATTCATCTGGTGTTACGCCCTCAGGTTCTGTACCGTCTAGCCATATAGAGCTTACCCCTAGGTGGAACATGCTATCACTAAGCATTCTATAGTATAGCTTTTGTACTTCTGGGTCATAGATATCTAGGTAGTTATCCTTACCTATTTTTCTACCTTCTAGGTTATATTTATTTAGTAGGGGAGTATTATTTACCTGAGGCCATACAGACACCATAAGGTTAACATTCATACTGTTAAGCTCGTCAGTCATAGCTACAGCATCGGGGTATCTTTCTCTATCCCACTCAGGACCTTTAGTACCTTTAGGCCAGTAGAACCAGTCTTGAACTATATTATCGAAAGGAATTTTTCTTTTACGCATTTCTCTAGCGTTTTCAAGTAATTCTTCTTGAGAGTTATATCTTTCGCGGCATTGCCAGAACCCTAGAGCTGTTTTTGGGAACATAGGGGCTTTACCTGTCAGTTTAGAGTATTGAGAGATTATGGCAGCAGGAGTTTCACCATGTACGATATAATAATCTATAGCATCACCAAATTTGCTACTAAATTTAGTTTTATTGAAGTCAGGTTCATTATACATGACTTGAGCTTCAAATTTAGAGTTTGTATTTTGGAACACCACTTCATAAGTTTTCCCTGCTTCAAGGAATTTCTTCCCTGAGAATGTATCAGGAATCCACATAGTAGAGTAGTGAATAACGGTATCTGAGTTTATGGTTAATAGGGCAACACCTTTACCACGGCGGATAAGGGCATCATTAATTTCTGCAAGGAAGGTATATTCCCCTGTCTGAGTAGGAGTGAAGCTAGCACGTTTTATGTTAAGTTTTTCGTCAACTACTTCACTTATTTCAAGTATATTTTTAGGATAGTTAAAGTCTGTGTAGCTATAGTTATGCCAGTAGATACCATATTGATTAGTAGACACTAGGAAAGGTATAGCGATTTCTTGATTACACTGAGCCAATCTCACGGGAATATTTTTCCAGTTCATGATACCACTTTGGAACTGTCCCAAGCCATATAGACCTTCATCACCCACACTAAATGATTGAGATGTAGCATGTAGGGTTGTAGAATCTTTAAGGTTTATAAAAGTCTCATCATTAATTTCGCCCACAAGTTGTTTACCGTCCACTGTTGTATAATTTATTTCACCATCACGGTTTACGCACGCTTTTATTTTAGAAGTTTCAACAATAACATTACCATTAACCTCTGATACAGACCATTTTACATCCTGAGGTTCAAGTATTGTCACATAATCAGGCAAAGCAGAGAGTGCAGTATCTTTAAGCATTTTTTTCACATGAATGATATTATCATTCACCACAGTAATTTCAGTTATTATAGAATCTTTTTCAATAATAACAGAGTTATCGCTCACCTTATAGTTACTACTACACGAGCCACAAATAAGAGCTAAAGATAAGCTCAACAAAAAAGTAAGGGGATTTAATTTCATTTTTGTTTGATTTAGTTGATTTGATTAAGTAATTATACAAATATATAACATATTATCATGAAATGCAATATATTTAAAAAATAACAGCTATAAAACCTCAGTCTTATAGCTGTTATTTTTATTTAATTTTCCAAGCGGATTTATCCGCAACCTGCGTAAGCAAGCACGGGGGTGGATTCCATGAGCGGTTAATAGCGTCCACGGCTGTCCGCTTTTTCCAAGAATGGTTCATATTTGCGGCGTTTCTGGGCATTTTAAGCGGAGCAGCCTTGACGGCTGTGAGCATTGAAATGCCCAGAAAGGTCGCAAAGATGAGCCGTTATTGGGAAAAGCCTTCCCGATATTGCCGAAACATCCCAAACGCTTAAAGAACGCTGTATACTACAGTTAGACCAGCCATAACGATTGACACCATACTCATAAGTTTAATAAGAATGTTTAGAGAAGGACCAGAAGTATCTTTAAATGGGTCACCAACAGTATCACCAGTTACAGCAGCTTTGTGAGCTTCAGAACCTTTACCACCGTTAGCACCTTCTTCGATATATTTCTTAGCGTTATCCCAAGCGCCACCAGCGTTAGACATGAATACTGCAAGTACGAAACCAGCAGCAAGACCACCAACTAGAAGACCCATAACACCAGCAACACCAAAGATAACACCTGTGATGATAGGAGTAAGGATAGCCATTATTGAAGGGAATAACATTTCTTTTTGAGCACCTTTAGTAGAGATTTCTACACAACGAGCATAGTCAGGAGTGCCTTCACCTGTAAGGATACCTTTAATTTCTCTAAATTGGCGACGTACCTCATCAACCATAGCTTGAGCAGCACGACCTACAGCATTCATTGTTAAACCGCAGAATACGAAAGCCATCATAGAACCTATGAACATACCTACAAGTACTTTGTAGTTCATGATGTTAACGTCAAACCATACCATGAAGTCAGCTATTGAAGCATGGTGTACAGCCTCAGCAGTAAGTCCACCTTCTGGAGCGTTAGAAAGAGTAGTAATAGTAGTACCACCATTGATAAGACGTACCATACCAATTTTAATCTCTTCGATGTAAGAAGCAAGAAGAGCAAGAGCAGTAAGAGCAGCAGAACCGATAGCAAAACCTTTACCTGTAGCAGCTGTAGTGTTACCTAGAGCATCTAGAGCGTCTGTACGACGACGAACTTCTGGGTCAAGACCTGCCATTTGAGCGTTACCGCCAGCATTGTCAGCGATAGGGCCGTAAGCGTCAGTAGCAAGAGTGATACCAAGAGTTGAAAGCATACCTACAGCAGCGATACCAATACCGTAAAGACCCATAGAGATACCTTCAGAACCATAGTTAGCACAAAGGAAAGAAAGAGTGATACCAGCAACAACAGCGATAACAGGGATAGCAGTAGAAAGCATACCTGTACCGATACCTGCGATAATTACTGTAGCAGGACCTGTTTCAGCGCTATCAGCGATTTTCTGAGTTGGTTTATAAGAGTGAGAAGTGTAGTATTCAGTAGCTTGACCGATAACTATACCTACTACAAGACCAATGATAACAGCAAATGAAATACCTATATAGTTAGGGATTTCAAGAACATAAAGAACTACAAAAGTAAGGATAGCGATAAGCACAGAACTAGAGTTAACGCCTTTACCAAGAGATCTTAGAAGAGTCTGCATAGTAGCGTTTTCGTTAGTTTTCACAAGGAAGATACCTATGATAGAAAGAATGATACCGATAGCAGCAATAAGCATAGGAGCAAGGATAAGCTTCATTTGGATTTCAGGGTTTAGCATAAATGCTGAAGCACCTAGAGCAGCAGTAGCAAGGATAGAGCTACAGTAGCTTTCATATAAGTCAGCACCCATACCAGCAACGTCACCTACGTTATCACCTACGTTGTCAGCGATAGTTGCAGGGTTACGAGGGTCATCTTCTGGGATACCAGCTTCAACTTTACCTACAAGGTCAGCACCAACGTCAGCAGCTTTAGTGTAGATACCACCACCAACACGAGCAAATAGGGCTTGAGTAGAAGCACCCATACCGAAAGTAAGCATGGTAGTTGTGATAACAATCATTTTCTCAGCTTGAGAAATAGCCTCAACACAATAGTTAAGGATTACAAACCAGATAGAGATGTCTAAAAGACCTAAACCTACAACCACAAGACCCATAACAGCACCTGAACGGAATGCTACTTGAAGACCTGCATTAAGAGATTGAATAGCTGAGTTAGCAGTACGAGCAGAAGCATAAGTTGCAGTCTTCATACCAATAAAACCAGCGATACCTGAGAAAAGACCACCTGTAAGGAAGGCAGCAGGAACCCAAGCATTTAATAAGTTAAAGTAAGCCATTACAGAGAACAAAATACAAAGTACGATAAATACCTTGATAACGATTTTGTACTGTTGACGTAAATAGCTCATAGCACCAACTCTTACGTGTTGAGCGATTTCTTTCATTAAAGGAGTTCCCTCATCAACTTTCATAAGTTGAACGAAGAAATACCTTGCGAACCCTAAAGCAATTAGAGACGCTACTGGCACAAGCCAAAATAGTACTGGAATTTCCATAAATTATTAATTAAGATTTAGTTAATGTTATATATGTAATGAGGAGTTCTAATAATTGGTTTTATCCAATTTTTAGAAGTTCCCTAACGTTTTGTTATACTTTATTATTCCTTTTAATATTGTTATATTTCCGTGTATTTTATTAAAATAGACTACAGGGAAAATTTTACTTATCATAACTTCTGATATTACTATTAGCAGCATTGCAGAAGGTATATACCAAAAGTACAATTTTTTTGATGGGAATAACATCAAAAGTATTAATATAAGTATAGGTGTAAATTTTGTAATAAAACTACGAACTCTGTATGCAATAGTGAATCGTCTATAACGCCTTTCAAGGAATCTAACATGTGATTCCAAGTATTCATTATTTGTTATATTTGATTTTATGTCTTCGATTTGATCGTCAACATGAGAACAATATTTTGACAAAATGTAATCTATCATAAAATCTTATTTAAGTTGGTTTGGTTCTTTAGAGTGCAGATTATATGCTTAAAACATATTCTCAAGTACTTTAAAGATTGAATTATTACGATACAAAGGAAATAAATTTTAATGAAAATTGCAATATTTTTGTAATTTTTAATGTAATTTTAATAAATAAGTAGGGTAAAATAATTGTTGATGTATTCTAAGAGTGCTATTGAAAATAGAGTTTATTCGTATCCAACGGCGATAATAGCGTCAAGATTGTAATGTTTGGTCTTGTAGCTCTTGCCATCTGTTGCAGTTACCGAGTAATCCTCGACAACTGAATTTTGGTCTAATTCACCATCAATAAATATATTTTTTAAGTGTAGAGATATGTTGTCTGTGGAGCAGTCAAATAGCTTTGCCATAAGTTTTTGACTTAGCCATATTGTCTCTCTTTCAACTCTAACTTCAATGCTATCTTCATTTGATTGAGATGTAAATATCAAGAACTCTGCGGTACTGTTGCGTACCTGTATTTCCTTTTTTGCCATGTTGTATTTCTTTATTGCAATAATCTTCAAACAAAGTTATTTAAAAATTTCGATTATTTACCCATGAAAGAGAAAATTGATTCTATATTTATATTTTTTACTATTTATAGTCGAAAAATTCACACTACTTAAAATCTGAGATAGACGATGTTGTTGGGAGAGGTATGTGTTTAAATGTGTAATTTATTAAGAACCGCTAGGTGTCCCATTGAAACATTGGGACACCTAGCGGTTCTAAAGAATGATAAAAGTACTAAAGGATTTTTAGAAGTCTAGACCAAAAGTAATTTGCCAAGTGCCACCCCTAATATTAGAGGCGAAACTTTCTACGCCTGATACTATTGTTTGGTCTTCAACAATGTTCTGGAATCCAAAGTTGTAATTTAGGTTTACATCTAGGAGACCTAAGAAAGTGTAACCCACCCCAGCAACACCAGAAACAGTAGAACTTTTAAGTTTATCTTTCAAGTTAAAGGATGAGGTATTACCATTTTTCTGTTTAGCAGATAGAAGGAATCCAAATTGGGGTCCAGCAAATACGTTAAGGTTACCTATAATTTTATATTTTAAAACTACAGGAACATTAAAGTAGTTAAGTTTAGTAACACTTGAAAATAATGAGCCATCGTAATCATAAATTGCTTCTCCGCTACCACCTTCTTGTGAGAACATACCAGCAACTTCGATACCTACTTTATTAACATAGATATTTGCATAGACTCCAACATTAAGTCCTAGTTTGCTGTCCTCAATTCCTTTTAATTTAGCGATGTTCATACCAACGCGCGGCCCAAAAGATAAACTTTGAGCAAAAGATGCCGATGTTAAAAAAAAGGCAAAGATTAAAATAAGTATACGTTTCATAATTTTAAATTTTTGAGGAATTCTAGAAACTGGTTTTATTCAAATATGTTAAAATCCAATTTCTGGGAATTTCCTTTATGGTTAATAAATCGTTTTCATATTCAGAAAATATTATTGTCCGGCAAAAATCAAAATCGCGCAATACATCATAATTTTTACCGTTCTCGTCATTGCGGGCTTGATCCGCAACCTCGACTAACCTCAGCAGGTTGGAGTTTCTTACCTTCTCCTTCTCCTTCTCCTTCTCCTTCTCCTTCTCCTTCTCCTTCTCCTATTACCTAACACTTAGGTTTCT
>JAWXTP010000105.1:0-10467 GCA_044433415.1 Rikenellaceae bacterium | reverse complement strand
TATCTTCTTTTGCAAAAAATGGGATAGCAACTAGCAAGGTAGAAACAGGAATGCAACATAAACCTTAAACATATAAATATTTATATGTATTTATAAGATTTTGTAAGTTTGTAGAACCGGGTTTTGCTATTCGGATTGTTCGACTTTACCACTTTTCAGATAATTGCGGATAGGAAGTATTTTAGAGGAAAATATTTAAACCCTGCAATCGCGAGCGATTTAGTCGCGCTAACTATTCCAGAAGAACCTAATAGCCGTAATTAAAAATATAGATTAACAGAAAAAGGAAAGAAAAATGACACAAAATAAATTGACAAAACTAGAGCTAACATGGATTGGTAAGGACGAAGAGAGAGAGGCTTTAGAACCGAGAATATTAATTGAAGATTCTGAGTATTCTTATGGGGTGGCTGAGATTGCGGATCAAGTCCGCAATGACGGTACAAGTTTCATTCGTCATTCTGAACTTGATTCAGAATCTCATAACAATATGCTTATTCATGGGGACAATCTGCTTGCACTTAAAGCATTGGAGCAGGAGTATACTGGTAAGGTTAAGTGTATTTACATAGATCCGCCTTATAATACGGGTAATGCTTTTGAGCATTATAATGATGGTTTGGAGCATTCTATTTGGTTGGGACTTATGCGTGAACGTTTGGAGTTGTTACATAAACTTCTTGCTAAGGATGGCGTTATGTTTATTAGTATTGATGATGATGAATGTCATTATCTAAAGATTTTATGTGATGAGATATTTGGTAGAAAGAATTTCTGTGGAGCTTTCATTTGGGAGAAAAAAAGAAAACCATCATTCCTAAATTCTCAAATGGGAACAATAACCGAATATGTTTTATCATTTGCTAAAAATCGTGACTCTTTATCAGCATTTGCAATAGGAAAGGTGTCAGAAACTGAAACATATCCTTTATATAATGCAGGAAATGCGCGAAAGGATCTAGTTCTACCTCCAAAGTCTATATATTTCCCAAAGTATAAGACTAAATCATTTGAGCCAAAAGAATATAAAGAAGAGACAAGTAATGTCATCCTTAAAAGTTCTTTTGAAGTAGTTGATCATTGGAACACTTCAGATGTAATTATTGAGGGAGAGTGGAGATATGGACAAACCTCTATTAATGAACAAGTCCATAATGGTGATTATTATGTAATTAAATCAGATAAATTTAGACCTCGTAGAGTTTTTGAGAAAAAAGACGTTGCCAAAAAGATGCATAATCTTCTTTCGAGAGCTCATTACGATATGGCTACATACGAAGATGCGACATCTGAAAGTATAAAGCTATTTGGTAATAATCCATTTGATTATCCTAAACCAGAAATGCTTATATCTACACTATTGGAGGCAACAACATCCGTTGGAGATCTAGTCCTAGACAGCTTTTTAGGAAGTGGAACAACAGCGGCTGTAGCTCACAAGATGGGGCGTAGATGGATAGGTGTAGAGTTAGGAGAACATGCTAAGACTCATTGTTACCCACGTCTTAAGATGGTGTGTGATGGTACGGATCAAGGTGGAATATCAAAAGCTCAAAACTGGAAAGGTGGTGGTGGATTTAAATTTTATTCTCTTGCTCCCTCGTTACTAAACGAAGATATGTTTGGTAATCTTGTAATTAACAAAGAGTATAACGCTGATATGCTAGCTGCAGCAATGGCAAAGCATGAGGGATTTATATATTCTCCTGATAAGGAATGTTATTGGAAGCAAGGTAAATCTTCAGAGAATGACTATATTTATACGACAACACAGTTTCTAACAGTAGCCTCACTTTCTCAAATCAAAGAGCAGATGAAAGAGGATGACTCTTTAGTTATCTGCTGTAAATCTTATGAGCAAGGATGTACACAGGTTGCAGGAGTTAAGATAAAGAAAATCCCTCAATCACTACTTGGGCGTTGTGAATTCGCCAAAGAGGGCTATCCTCTAAACATCATAGATATGCCACGTCTTGAGGATGAAGAAGAAGAGTATTTTGACGAGGAGATTGTAGAAGTAAAGGAAATTAAGATAAATAAAACTTTATTTGATTAACAGATGAATAAAATAGCCGAAAATATAAAACAACGGATGTCACTTAGAGAGCCACTTCAAGAGGCTCTTGATGTACTTGTAGAAGTCACAGATAAAATATCTCTTACTAAACCTCCCGTTGAGGAGTTGGAGAAGTTTCTTAAAGAGGAATTAGTAAAAGTTCATAATATAGCTCCTACATGTAGTAATTTTGAGCGCGATTTCCCATCTATTGCATTCTCTATTGCTACTGGTGTGGGAAAGACTCGTTTAATGGGGGCGTGTGTTGCATATCTTAACCTTAAATACGGTATCCGTAACTTCTTTGTACTTGCTCCAAACCTTACGATATATAATAAACTAAAGGACGACTTCGGGAATCCTGCATATCATAAATATCTATTCAAGGGATTTTCAGAGTTTGTAAATACTGAGATTAAAGTTGTTAGTGGAGAAGATTATGGACAGGCACGAAACCTATTTGCTGAATCTATAGTTTATATTCATCTTTTCAACGTGGCTAAATTCAATAGTGAAACGAGAGGTACAAAAAAGGGAGGTCAAGTTATTGCCCCACGTATAAAAAGATTGTCAGAGTATATAGGGCAATCATATTGGCAGCATCTAGCTAACCTTGAGGATTTAGTTATTTTAATGGATGAATCGCACCGTTATCACGCAGATTCATCAAAAAAGGCTATTAATGAGTTGCGACCAGTATTGGGTATTGAGATGTCTGCAACACCGATTGATGAGAAGGGTAAGGCTTTTAAAAATGTAGTGTACGAATACTCTCTTGCCCGTGCAATTGATGATGGTAAGTATATCAAAACACCTGCTGTAGGTACAAATTCTAGCTTCGATAAAACTGCACTCTCAGATAAAGAAATTGAAGAGGTGAAGCTAGTAGATGCTATTTCGGTTCACGAAAATACAAAGACTAACCTTGAGGTATACGCACGTACAACAGGTCAAAAGATGGTAAAACCATTTGTTTTGGTTGTTTGTCGTGATATCAACCACGCTAAAGAGACTGTAGAATATATTGAGAGTGATAATTTCTTTGAAGGCGCATATCGCGGTAAGGTATTGCGTATAGATAGCACTAATAAAGCGGAAGAGGTGGAACAACAGTTTATTTCACTTGAAAGCTATGATAACGCTATTGAGATAGTGGTTCACGTAAATATGCTGAAAGAGGGTTGGGATGTGACCAATCTTTATACTATTGTACCTCTTCGTGCCGCTAATGCTTCTGTTCTTATTGAGCAGACCATAGGTCGTGGTTTACGTTTACCTTATGATGGTAAGAGGACAGGTGTTGAGGCGGTAGACACGTTGACGGTACTTGCTCATGAAAATTTTGATAAAATTATTAATGAGGCTAAAGATCCTAATTCTATTCTTAATAAACTTAATTATATTGATATACAAGATATTGAAGGTGTAAATAAGCCCGTCGAAGCAATTACAGTTAAAACTAAAGTTGAGGTTGAATTAGAGAAAGAGATTGAGGAGGTAAAGAAAATTGAGATACCAGAAAAGAGACAAGAAGCAGAAAATGTTGTAGAGGCAAAACGTGCAGTGCAGAAGGTGCTCTCAAATGTATCAAATATCCGCGGAATTACTAAGGTTGAAGATATTCTTGATAAACCTGAGATTAAGGCGCAGGTGATAGCTCAAGTCCGTAAGGTTGTGGATGTGGATAATGCTTTAAATCTATTCAAAGAGGAGATAAAGGAGAGTATTGAGGAGGTTTTAGTTAAAGCAGTTACAGTAAAACAGCTTTACGAGATAGAAATTCCTCGTATCACAATTTATCGCTGTGAGGCGAATGCCTACTTCAAAGATTTTAATCTTGATACAAGTTGTTTTGATAATATAAAGGTGATTAACCCAGAAATATACATCCAACATCTTGATAGCGACCAAACGCGAATAATTCGTAGTAAGGTTAATACAAAGAAAATTGACCCTGTGCGCTCAATCCTAGTGGCTCTTATTGATTTCCCAGAGGTTGACCTGGATGAGTCCGCTCCTCTATGTTATAAACTTGTAGGGCAGGCAATAAACAAGATTAAGTCGACTCTTGCAGACGAAGAAGATATATATAGAACTGTCGAGACCTATAAAGGTTATATTTCGCAGATGATATATAATCAGATGATGAAACATTTTGTTTTAGAGCAAGGTGATTTATTATCGACAAAGGTATTGCCATTTACTCGTATAGAGCCTTGGAATGGAACAAAATTAAAAGGTGATGGTGTTAGGGATTATAGAGATGTGCCAAAAGTATCTCCTTTAAGTTATGTTTATGAGGGCTATGAAAAAGCAGGTCACGAATACTATAAGTTTGACAGTGTTACGGAAATAGATTTCACCAATGTTTTGGAGAGTGATAGTTCTGTGCTGAAATGGTTGCATCCTGCTGATAAACAGTTTAATATTCTTTGGGGTATAGGAAGTCATCATTATCGCCCTGACTTCATAGTTGAGACTGCAAGTGAGATATTGATGATAGAGACTAAAAAACATAAAGATATTGACACTGAAGAGGTACAACTCAAAAAAGCTGCTGCAATTCAGTACTGTGAAAGAGCAACAGAATACACAACAGCTAATGGAGGTAAACCGTGGAGGTATGTGTTGATACCGCATGATTATGTTGTTCGCCATCATAAACTGGATCTGATATTAGCAAAGAGTTTATAAAATAAATATTTATGGTATATAATTCTTTTAGTTGATATTACAAGCAAATGAATAACAATATAAATTAATTATTAGTGTCTGATTAAAAAAAACAAATAAAAGTAAACCTTACCAAAGAGGCTTTTGACAGTTGAATATTTGGGTAAAATTCAGGAATAAATAAAGGGAAAGCCTTAAAAAGACTCTCCCTTATTTCGGAACCCAAAAACATGAAATCAGCGGTTAGTGGGAATATTCTAGTGACAAAGATACAAAAAAGTTTAGAATTTACAAACTTTTTCAATATTAATATTATAAGTAGATGAATAGCAATAAATTACAACTAGCATTATCTTATCAAAGAACAAGTAGATATATTGTTTCATGCAACAATAACGCCAAATTAGCAAAGATATTATATACATTAAATAGCTATTTATCAGTTTCGATTTTTCGGATAATAGGAATATTTGAAGTTACTTTTAGAAATTCTATAGATAATTTGTATATTAAGGAACATGGCAATAATTGGTTAAGAGATGCTGTAAATGATGGAGGAATGTTTGATATAGACAGATGCTTATCTAGTAAAAATGTGGTATTAAATCTAATTGATAAACTTGAGAAAGAGCAGTCGAGAAGTGCTAAAAGAAATGTAAAGTCAATAAAACATTGTGATTTAGTATCAAAATTAGAATTTGGTTTTTGGAAGTATCAATTTGCTCAACCACAATTTAATGCTGGAGGTAATATATTGTTACGCATATTTAAAAATAAACCATCTTCAACTAAAGAGATAAAGTATAATCAAAAGTATTTCTATGAGCATCTAGACACCTTAAATAGATTAAGAAACAGGATTGCACACCATGAACCACTATGCTTTAGGTGTAACAAGTCTATTATTGACATCAATGAAGCATTAGAGAATGTTCAAAAAATATATACATTAACTGGTTATTTAGGTTATGACAAAAATGAGCTGTATGGTGAGTGCAAAGATCTTGATTATGTAATAAGAAAAATAATGCAATTGCAAAAAATAGTTAGCAATGACAAAACAAAATAAACCAATCAACCCCTGCTACATGCTATGTAACAGGGGTTGATTGATTGTAAAGGGTACTTATATACTACTTAAATACATAAAGTAACATTAAAATAATTATTTATCTTCAGGTTTTTCTTTAACCTCTTTAACCTTTGCATCTCTCACGTATTTATCTAACCAATTAATAGTTTCCCACCATAGTTGATAATTACTTTGAACGGCTCTATATCCGTGACTCTCGTAAGGAAGTACCACATAACGTGATGTATTTCCAAAGAAAGAAAGTGCCTGGTATAAACGTTGAGATTGAACAGGGAAAGTACCACTATTCTCGTCTAAGCTGCCGTGAATTAATAATATAGGCTCTTTAAGTTTGTCAACATAAGAGAAAGGTGACATGTTAAAGTATAAATCAGGATTTTTCCAGTAAGTGCGACGTTCTGATTGGAAACCAAAAGGAGTAAGTGAACGGTTGTAAGCACCACTACGAGCTACACCAGCAGCGAAAAGGTCGCTTTGTGATAATAGGTGAGCTGTCATAAACGCTCCGTAAGAGTGACCACCAACACCTACTCTGTGTCTGTCACCTATGCCACTTTCAACAACATAATCTATAGCAGCTTCAGCATTAGAAACTAGCTGAGTGATAAATACATCATTAGGTGAACCCTCAACGCTATCTGCTATGATATACATGCTCATATCAAGCATAACAGCATATCCTTCAAGTGCCGCAAGTGCCGCAGAAGTACTAGCTACAAAGTTGTATTTGTGAACGTGTTTTTTCTCAGCTTCTATAGCATTTTTAAACTCTCCTGGGTAAGCCCACATAAACACTGGTAAAGTACCGTCAGTTTCTTTATTGTAGCCTTTAGGAGTGATAAGAAGTGCTCTTTGTTCAACACCATCTTTACGAGTATAAGAAACGTATTCTCTACCTAACTCACGAATAGCAGGTGCAGGGTCAGCAAAAGAAGTAAGTTCTGTATCTGTATTTTTCTTAAGGTTTACTAATGCATAGTTTGTAGGGCTTGTAGGAGATTCTCTAGAAACTAAGACCTCAATATTTTTAGAATCTTCAATTTTAATGATGCTAGTCTTGAAAGGTGCTGGAGATAACCACAGTTGTTTAAACTCTTTATTCTTAAGGCTAAATTCATCAACAAAACTCATTAAGATACCTTCTTCATTAGGACGGTTGTTACCTGTGAAATAAAGTTTAGATATTTTTTTATCTAGGTAAAGAACATTAGAGTCGTATTCGTTAACTGTAGTGTAAGGTGAACCTACCACTGTGTAGTTTTTAACGCTATCAGGACGAGTAGTTCTAGTTATCAACACTTCTTGAGCCTCGTTAATATCTGAAGGGTTAAATTTCACTGTACGGCGTATCTTTTGCTTGCTTGAAGCATCGTTATAGATAGCGAAAGTTTCATTACCCCAAGTGATGCCACTATATGCATATTCAGATTCTAAGATTAAAGCCTTCTCAGCTGTGAAAGGTGCTGGTAGTTGATATATTTTTGTTTGGAAAGTTTTCTCAGGCTTATCTTTGTCTTCTTCCTTATCGTCTGAGCCACCATCGCTTCTAGGACCTTTACCTTTTATCTCTTCTGTGCTTTCCACCCAGTATAAAGTTGAAGGCATGTCAGCTCTCCATGCATAGTTAGAAGGCTTAGGTGCTTTGTCCTCTTTATCTTTAGGTTCTTCTTCCTCCTCTATGGTTTTATCTTCAAGAGTTTTTAGGACGTTGCCTGTAGCCACTTCTACAAGTTGTAACTTGTGAGGGAAAGAGTTAAAAGCTGTGATATAAGAGTAAGGTTTGTGTACTGTAGTAAGTAACATGAACTTCTTATCTGGTGATAAGGTAATATCTGAAATTATTGCAGGCTCTCCTATGTTTTTTGAAGAAGTACCACTAACAGCAACAAGTTGAGAAGTAGCTAAATATTCAAACATATTTTCCTCAGCAGGGTTAGTGATAACGTCTGCTATAGTTCTAGTACCTAGTTTTTTGCCGTACACCTCTTGAACAGCAGGACCTGTAGCTATCTTGTTCATATCAGGAGCTGTAGCGCCTTTTACAGTAGCTGGGTAGATGATAGTTTCATCGTCTAAGAAGTAGAAGCCCTCACGTAGTGTTGTAAGGTTCATAGGGAGGTCACTTACTTTTTTAGCTTCTAAAGTCTGAGCGTCAACTCTCCAAAGTTCTATTTCTGAGGCTGTGATATTTGCGAAAGCTAGATACTTGTTTGTTGGAGACCATTTTGTGTTAGCTATATTTAGCTCTTTAGGAAGCCCAGTGATAGCTTTTTCCTCACCATTTATTTTTAGGTGTATGTTGTTAGGGTGGTTAACGCGTGTAACAGCAAAATTGTTTACATTAGCACGTATGCCACCAAGTCGGTACTCATCATGAGCGATATCTTCAATATCTAAGAACATGTTGTCTTGTTGAAGTATAGCCATAAAGTTTTGATTTGAGCCTGAGCCTAGGACAACGGTAGGTGCAGGTTGAGAATCTAGTATCTGCTTAATAGCAGGAGCAGGAGTTTTGTAACTCTCTGATTGTGCAAAAAGATAGGGACTTACTAGTAGTCCACATATCACTAGCACTGAATGTAGTTTTCTTTTCATATATTTTATTGATTAGTCATTTATTTAGTTTATATACCATTCTTAATGTTACAAAGTAACAAATAATAATTTAAGAAACAAAAAAAATGTATTTAAGTAGTGTAAAAAACTTTTTAAGAATATATGAGATTTGGTATTAAAATAGTATATTTGTAGAATAAAGAAAAACTGTTATGATCAAAAGTATAGATATGCAAAATTATAAATCAATAGTAGATTTAAAATTAGAATTAGGTAGAGTTAATGTGATTATTGGCGCTAATGGCACTGGTAAGATTAACATACTTGAGGCTATATCCGTAGTGTCCGCTGCTAGTTTAGGTAGATTTGAAGAGGAATATCTAGGTAGAAGAATTAGGTGGACAGAGCCTGAGTTTATGATTTCTGAGTTAGAGCTAGATGAAGAAGATGAAAACACAAACCTTGATAAATTTATTCGCATAGTGGTAAATCCATCAGAGGGAATGTCTATACCATGTTTATTATATTATAACCAAGAAAATAAGGAGTGGGTTGATTTTGGATCAGAAATAAAGATAGATAATGCAATTGAATTTATAAAAAATATAGGAAATAATAAAGGCAATACCTTTTACGAACAGATGGAGCGCATTGTAGAGCAGAATGACAATGTAACAGACTTCACTAATCTTGTTAAAGAACTATCTTCAACTAATAATTCGGAGGGGGTTAATAAAATTCCTGTCACAGTTTCTAGACTAAATCAGGCTCTGCATCGTAAAAAAAGTTTAGATTCATTTATAACATACGCTCCTGAAGAATCGTATTTAAGACAATTTAGTATAGATTCACAAATTAAACCTTTTGGAAGAAAAGGTGAGGGGCTTTTTAAGCATCTTAAAGAATTAATGACTGATGAAGATACGCGCATAACTATTATAAACGCATTGAATGATGGATTGTCATTACTTGATTGGTTTAAAGAGCTAAAAATCCCAGAAGACTTATTTGCACAAGAAAATAGGTTAGATATTACTGATAGGTTCCTAAAAGAATCAGCTCAGGTGTTTGATGAGAAAAGCACAAATGAAGGATTCTTATATTTGCTATTTTATCTTGTGTTATTTAATTCTCCTAAAGCTCCTGTATTTTTTGCAATTGATAATATTGAGACTTCATTTAATCCTAAATTAACGACAGAGTTTGTTCGTCATATTATAAAACTTGCCCAAGCAAACAATAGGCAAGTGATAATTACGACTCATAGTCCGTTTGTTTTAGATGGATTAGACCTTTCGGACGACGAGCAACGTCTGTATGTAGTGCGTCGTAACATTGACGGTCACACTAAATTAAATTAAATAGAGTACCGCATAGAGAAGATAGGAATTTAAAACTTTCGGAACTTTGGATGACAGGTGTGTTAGGTGGATTACCCGATAATTTTTAATGATATGGAAGAATTTAAAATAGGAATTGTAGCCGAAGGAATTAGTGATTACTGGGTACTGAAACATATTGTTGAACGAGTACTTAGGAATAAAGATCCTTTTGTTATACCATTGCAACCTAAAGTTCAAGCTAACGGTAAGCAAGGTGGTTATGGTGGGTGGAAAGAAGTATTTAACTACATACAGGCAAAAGATTATATTGTTGAGTTAGCACAAAAAGAAGGATGTCAATATGTAATTGTTCAGCTTGATACAGATGTCTCGGTGGAGTATGGAGTCGACAAAGTAGATGAAAAAGAAGTATTATATAACAATGTAGTTAATGTAGTTAACTCTACTGTTCATGAAGAATTTGATAAATCTAGATTAATATATGCTATTTGTATAGATTCTTTAGAGTGTTGGCTAATTCCATTTGTGACAACAAATACAAATGATTGTAATAAAATAAGCAATTGTGTAAATGTGGTTAATAAATATATTAAAGCATCGTTAGGCACAATAGATAAAGACCAAAAGGGCAAGTAACTGTAAGATAAATATTATAAATACTTATAAAATTCTATAATAAATTTGCAGGTTTAATATATTTATCTTATCTTTGCCCTATGAAAAATATGCTAACTATATCCGAAGCG
>JAWXTP010000104.1:0-10663 GCA_044433415.1 Rikenellaceae bacterium | reverse complement strand
TTTATAGTAACTGAGCAGTTCAAAATACTCACTTGCTGAAAGTTGTTCTACCATTTGTCGCGACTCTTCACTTCGCGTGAAATCTACTACACCAAATCGAGCACTCTTAACCTCATTGGTGATAGCATACCCAAAGAGCACAACCAAGATTATCGGCATAACCAACATAATCATCATTGTGCGTTTATCTCTAAGAATATGGTAAAACTCCTTTTCTATAAATTTTAGAAATATTCTCATACACCTTTAGAATTGCGAGCCAAAAGACAGAATAGCTCCTCAATTGACTCTACTTTAAACCTATGTTTTAACTCTTTAGGACTTCCAATAGCCTCTATTTTTCCATCAACCATTATCGAGACTCTATCACAGTATTCAGCTTCATCCATATAGTGAGTAGTCACAAATACGGTAATGCCATCTGCTGCTGCCTCATAGATCATCTCCCAAAATTTACGTCTAGTGATAGGGTCAACACCTCCTGTTGGCTCGTCTAAGAATACAACTTTTGGCTCGTGGAGTATGGCTACTGAAAAGGCTAACTTTTGTTTCCATCCCAGCGGTAGTGAATCGACTAGTTTGTCAGCTTCACTCTCTAATTCAAGCCTTTTAAGTAGATTTATACTCTTCTGTTTTATACTACTTTTTGATAATCCATATATTCCTCCAAATAGGCGGATATTCTCTTTTACAGTCAAATCACCATAGAGAGAGAAACACTGACTCATATAACCTATCTGTTTCTTTATCTGTTCTGTGTCAGTTGCAATATCAAATTCTGCAACCCAGCCCTCACCCGAAGTTGGAGTAGAGAGACCACAAAGCATACGCATTGCTGTTGTTTTACCAGCTCCATTAGCTCCTAAGAAACCAAATATCTCACCCTGTTTCACAGAGAAACTAATCTCGTTAACAGCGACGAAATTACCAAACTGTTTCTTTAATTTTGATACTCTAATCACGTCCATAATAGATTACATTAAGGTCATAAAACAATCTTCGATAGTAGGCTGAATCCTTTTTATCTGAGCTTCGATGCCTAGTGAAGCTATATCATATCCCGTTTTCAAAGTCAGATGATGCGATTCACCAAAAGCATAGCAGCTATCTGTCCCCTGCCACTCCCTAATAGTTTTAAGGAGAGAGTACATATTATCCCCCTTAACACTATATAACTCTTTGTTGTATGAGTTAATAATTCCTTGTGGAGTGTCTTCCTGTAGTATCTTTCCACTTTGCATAAGTGCAATACGTGAACATCTTGCAGCTTCGTCCATATAGGGGGTAGATACTATAATTGTTATTCCCTCATCTTTCAATCGTGATAGCATATCCCAAAGTTCAGCTCTCGATACAGGGTCTACACCTGTTGTAGGTTCATCTAGAAAGAGTATCTGAGGTCGGTGTATAAGAGCACAACAGAGTGCTAATTTTTGCTTCATACCTCCTGATAAAGCACTTGCACGTCTGTTTTTGAAAGGCTCTATCTGTTTGTAGATATCTTCTACTTGCTTGTAATTCTCAGCTATTGTAGTATTAAACAAAGAGGCAAAGAAACTTAGATTTTCTTTTACACTTAGATCTCCATATAATGAAAATCGTCCTGGCATATAACCACAAATTTGACGAATTTTTTTATAATCTTTAACAACATCATATCCACAAACAGAGGCTGTGCCGCTGTCTGCTAAAAGAAGTGTTGTAAGAATTCGAAATAGTGTGGTTTTTCCTGCTCCATCAGGGGCTATTATACCATATACTTCGCTCTTACCTACTTCAAAAGAGATATTTAGCAGAGCTTTGATTTCGTCATAACTCTTGCAAATATTTTTTACTATGACACTTTTCATAATTTTATAATTTTCTTTCAAAGGTATTATGTAAACGCCATGAAAAATACAATAATCACCTGAGGGTGAAAATATTATGATATTTTTATGGCTTTTTTCATAATTTCAGCTCTCCATACTGACCAATTTTCAGCAAACCATCATTTACTACAGCAACCTTAATTGCATAAACAAGATTTGCCCTCTCATCTTTAGTTAGTACACCTTTAGGGGTAAATTCTGCCTTGTCACTAATCCATGTGATTTTTCCTTGGTAGCTTTTGTCATTGTCAGTTGTGACCTCCACAGTGCCATTAAGTGCTACTGATGAAAGTTGGTCGGCGGTAATATATGCTCTTAGATAGATAACACTTAAGTCAGCAATCTTAAATAGAGGCTTTCCAATTGTAGCCATCTCACCTTGTTGAACATATTTTTGAAGTACGGTGCCTCTCGTGTGAGCTACTATTCTGCATTTTTGAAGCGCGTCGTTAATTGCCATAAGTTGATACTGCATCGCTTCAACCTCGGCATCTGCTCCTGATGTTGATTTGGTAAGCGTAGAGCGACTAGCCGCTATCTGAGAGTTGATAAATGCTATTTGATTAGTTAGATCATCAACCGTTTTTTGATTTCCAGCATTAGCCGCAACCAAATTCTTAGCTCTTTTAAGTTCGGTTCTTGCAGTTGACAATTGCTCCTTCAGCACTGCAATCTGTTTTTCTATATCTGGTTTTAGAATATCGACAGACCTAAGTTTTGATTTTAACTGTTGCGCTGTATAATAGAGCTGCATTGTGTCGATTATACCAACTACATTCCCAGCCGTAATATTATCACCTTCCTCAATATCAAACGACAAAATACGTCCATTACCCTCTGCTGAGATAACTACTTCGGTAGCCTCAAATGTTCCTGTTGCATCAAATGTACTCTCAGACTTACATGATGCCATCAATGCTATTGTAGCTAAAATTATTATCTTTTTCATCTTAGTATGTGCTATTTAAGTAGTGTAAAATAATTATTGGTATGTTTTTAAGAGTACTATTGGAGATGAAATTTTTTGCTATTGAATCGAAAATATAGTGGTTCTATATTGAAATTTAATAGTGGAAAATATCGCTCCAAGAGTGCTTCTAAAAATATGGCAATAATTGTTTTTCACTACTTACAGTATGTATTAAACTATATATTTGCGATAGAAGTTCTATTTTTCTTACTTGTAACTGTCTCTCAGCTCTACTCTTTGCACTAATATCAGTCACAAGGTCGGTAGCCGTTGCTATGCCATTTTTAACTTTGGCTTCGGTAGCGCATTTTACGCTTTCGCGAAGACGGTATATCTGCTTATCACTCTCCATTAATTGACGAGTTTTGACTATTGCTTCATCTTGATTTATCCGTTCGATTTGAGTGTTGTATAGAAACTTATCACGTTCCACCTTGATGTTAGATTTCTGAGTGGCGATTAAATTTAGATTATTTTTTCGAGTATACAGATTACCTATATTCCACGTAATACGAACTCCACCAATAGCGTATGGCTTGAAGTTATTATCTAACATGTTAAGAGCAGGTCGACCATAACCACCATTCAAAAAGAGATTCATACTAGGCATTAAATCCTTATTGACTGCTGCCTCCTTTGATACCAATAAATTCTGTTGAGCATCAAAATAGTCTAATTCGGGACGTGAAATCACCTCACCACTTATTTGCGAAATTATTGGAGGTGTTATAAATTCTACACTCTCAGTAAGCTCTTTACCAATCATATAGTGCATTGCTCTACGATAAGATAAAACTGAAGAGCGAATAATAATCATCTGTTGCTCCACCTGTAAAATCTCGACTTCAAAAAGTTGCTTATCTGAGAGTGAGGCAACACCATTATTTATTAGGGCTTCAATCATCAAAAGGTTATTATAAAGTTCTTCTTTTAATAGTTCACATTGTTTTAGTATCTCCTCCTGTAGTAATATCCCAAAGTATATCTGATCGACTCTCTCCTCTAATGCGTAAAGATTAACCTCTATGCTGCTCCTCTCAATATTGCTCTGACTCTCTATAATCTCTTTTTGCGCCTTAGTTCGCCCTCCGTCCCACACGATTTGTGTGATTTCAGCTTGAAGGGTATATTGATCTTTGCTTACTGTAGGTATTTCAAAACCAGGTAGTAGAGACTCTAGCCCCTCAAGAGGTATAGAGGTCACATCACTTTGATATGAGGCTTTACCCGAAATAGAAATTTGAGGCAACCAACTCTTTGAGGCATTGCTGATATTATACTCCTTACTTTTCTCAATTAGTGAGTACTTCATAATCTCTGGATAGTTCTGCCGAGCCATTTCACGACACTGCTCAAGTGTTATGCTTTTGCCTTGGGCAAAAAGTGATAATGAAGTTATTAACACAAACAGTAATAATAAATATTTTCTCATACTTTTTTACTTTATGGGTTTCATATATGTGGTTAATATCTCAATAGCATCGTTCTTTTTACGCTCCATAAAATCAGCATTATCTCCTAAAATAGAAATCATTGGTTTACGAATTGTAAATGGTAACACTACGACACTTAAAAATGTGGATAGAATATCTATAATTTCTCGTTTGCGCACTATACCATCCTCCATTTGCTCCTCTAATTGCTGCCTAAGCTCAATAATGGGGCGAATACGATTGTTATCTTTGGTTATCGCAGATACTAAACATGAAGCATCACGATTAAGCTCATTTACGATAAATAGCGGAACAGTAGGATTTTCTTTAAGTAGGGCATAATAGGCATTCACAATATTGGGAATTTTATCTATTATATTCCCTTCACGATTTGCTATACCTGCGATATTAGGCAATAGAAGATCTGCGAAATCACATATTGTTGTATCAAATAGAATTAATTTAGTCCTATAGTAGTAATGTAATGCCGTTCGTCCAATTCCTGCCTCTTTTGCAATGTCACTCATTGATGTGGACTCATAGCCCTTTGAGATAAATACCTTTAAAGCAGCCTTTTTTATCACTTCTTCAATTACTATTTCGCTCATAACCTTATATTTTATTTTAATATTTGACAGTAATGTTTGACACCTATGACAAAAGTATGAATATTTTTTTATTTATCAAAATAAAATGTGCTTAAAGGGAATGATAGCTACTGTTTAATAACGACACGGAGTGTCGTATATATTAACGGAAGATCAGTATTTTTTTGTAATATATGTTTTTTATCGGACACTAGTAATTTTTTTACTTTGTTATAAAAACCTTTTGGTAATTAAACTTCCTGTCTTATGCAGGTTGTAGTATATACAAATAATCCACGTTACAATGGCTGTAACGTGGATTATTTGTATTGTGTATAAATTTCTAGTTTTCCTCTTCTTCAAATTTCATTTGAACGTGAGTACTATAAGTAGTCCATTTCTCTAGAACTTGTGTCATATCTTCTGGAAGTTTAGAGTCAAAGAACATATATTCTTTTGTTGTAGGGTGTATAAGACCTAGACTCTTAGCATGTAGCGCGTGACGAGGCATAGTAGCGAAACAGTTTTCTACAAATTGTTTGTACTTCGTAAAAGTGGTACCTTTTAGGATTTTGTTACCACCGTAACGCTCATCATTGAATAGAGGGTGGCCAACATGTTCCATGTGTACACGTATTTGGTGAGTACGTCCTGTTTCTAACTTGCACTCTATAAGGTTAACATAACCGAAACGTTGTAAGACCTTATAGTGCGTTACAGCTGACTTGCCAATTTCTGAGTCAACATCATATACAGCCATTTTAAGTCTTTCCTTAGCACTACGAGCTATGTTTCCTTCAATAGTGCCGCTGCCTTCGTCAAAGTTACCCCACACTAAAGCGTTGTAAGTTCTGTCTATAGAGTGATCAAAGAATTGTTTAGCTAAGAATGCGTGAGAACGTTCGTTTTTAGCCATTACTATAATTCCTGAAGTGTTCTTATCAATTCTATGTACAAGACCTGCTCTCATGTCGCCACTTTGAAATAAAGGAAGGTCTTTTAAGTGCCAAGTGACAGCATTTACTAATGTTCCTCTGTAGTTGCCGTGACCAGGGTGTACAACCATGCCAGGCTGCTTATTAATAATTAAAATATCATCATCTTCATAAACAATCTCTAAAGGTAAATCCTCAGGTATAATTTCTAGGTTCCTTACAGGGTAAGGCATAACTATAGAAACATTATCTAAAGGTTTTACTTTGTAGCTAGGTTTAACAGCAACACCATTAACAAGGATATTTCCAGCATCTGCGGCATTTTGTATTCTGCTGCGTGAAGCGCTTTCCATGCGACCTGCTAGGAATTTGTCTATTCTTACCATAGACTGTCCCTTGTCGACAGTTACGGAGAAATGTTCATACATCTCATCCGATGCATCACCTTCTTCGTTGTCTATTAAATCTAAATTGTCTAAATCTTCTGTTTTGTACTCTTCTGACTCTATTTTTGTCATTCTATATTTTTTAAATTGTATTTAAGGTGGCTTTTAAAACGAGTTTTATTCGATTTTAAAATTTTAATGTAAGGAAATCTAGTTAAATTTCCTCAGGTATTGTAGTAAGCATAGAGTCTGTGGCCATAGCTTCTTCTAATGAATCTTGTTTAGCTTGTTCAGCAATAGCTCTACGAGAAGCCGCTTCGCTGTCTTTTAAGCCTTTGTCAATTTTGTCTTTGTCTAAAGTGGCAGACATGCTTACAGTACGTCCATACATAGCACGTGACGATTGAGGAAGTGATTGCATATAAACTTTGGCATCATTTATATTTTCGTAAGTTATATCTTGGTCAAGGTCTACCGAGCCAACATTGAATCCATACTCCCACAATCTGTTTTTAGCTTGTTCTATAGTTAGTCCCACAATTCCTGGGATTATAGGGTCTTTATCTACAGGGTTAAGTCCTACAACCAAAGTTACTCCTGTTGCTACCTCTCCTGTAATATTTGAAGATGATGTAACAGTTTTGTTGTTATATATTTGTTTTATGATGTTGTTTGTGGCTATATCGTCAACATATTGTAACTTTTCTATTGTAAACCCTGCTCCTACAAGTTTGTTTTTAGCCTGTCTTAACGAAAATCCTGCAACATAAGGCATAGGGACTTTCTTAGGTGTAAAAGTGTTTATAGTAAGAAAGATACGTCTTTTAGATTTTACTAGGTTGCCTGGTTTAGGATATTGCTCTAGGATTATACCTTTTGCTGCTGTAGAAAGGTATACTGAGTCTATAATTTCAAGGTCTAGCTGTAATTCTTGAGCAGCTTTATGAGCTTGTTCTATAGTCATACCGCTAAAGTTAGGTACTTCGTATTTCTCACCGTGGCGCGTAAATTTAGCTAGCGAAAAAGTTGTTACGCATGTTAAGATTACTAATATTGACAAAGCTAAAATTACATTTTGTAATACAAAGTCTTTTTCTAGTCTATTTTTAATTTTACCAAACATCATTTTTCAATTTTATTATAAAAAGTATCTCTTTCGACAGGTATGTAACCTGATTTTTTAATTATATCTTCTATTTCTTCAACCGTGATAGAGTTGTCATTTACTCCTGCCATAGAATAAATTTTTGTACTTTCGATAGGCGTACCATCGAGGTCGTCAGCACCAAAATTTAATGCCATCTCAGTACGCTGTTTTCCATACATAGGATAGTAGGCCTTTATATGAGGTACATTGTCTAAAGCTATACGGCTGATAGCAACAGTTTTAAGGTCTTCAACAAGAGAACATTCACCTATAGAGCCTAGAGAGTTTCCAAAACTACGATACTTAAGAGGGATAAACGAATTAAATCCGTTATGCCTGTCTTGTAAGTCTCTGATTTGCAGTATATGGTCTATACGCTCCTCTAAGGTTTCTATATGTCCATACAACATAGTTGCGTTTGTTTTTACTCCTTGTTTATGAGCTGCTTCGTGCAAAGATAACCATTTTTTTGCATCTGGCTTATCACTACAGATTTTTTTTCTCACACGTTCAGCAAAAATCTCTGCTCCACCACCTGTTATGGAGTTCATACCTGCCTCTACAAGTAGTTTTATACCTTCGTCATAGCTAAGTCCTGCTTTCTCTATCATGTAGATATGTTCTATAGCAGAAAAGGCTTTTATTCCCACGTTAGGGAGCTTGGCTCTTAGTTTTTGTATCACAGATATGTAGTCATTAAGAGTCTGACGAGGGTTTACACCTCCTACTAGATGTATTTCTGTAGTTTCTTTTTTGTATCTTTCCTCTGCATATTTCAATAATTCGTCCTCACTCATACACCATGCATCAGGGGATGTTTCGATTTTCTTAAAAGAGCAGAATCTACAGTTAAAGGTGCATATATTAGTGGGTTCTATATGGAAGTTGTGGTTATAGTACACATCTTTCCCATTGAAGCGTTCACGTATAATAGAGCTTAGTTTTGCTAGTTCTAAGAGTTCTACATCTTTGCTTAAGTAAAGCAGCTCTTCGAAAGATAGCCTTACATGGGCTTTTATCTTTTGGCTGATTTCAGTTAACTTTGTCATAAGAGGCTTGTCTATTTGAAATGTTTACGTTGGAAAAGTAACATATATATAAAGCCTATAGATATGTAGCTATCAGCTATATTAAAGATAGGGCTAAAAAAGATATATGGTTGACCTCCGTAGACTGGAACCCACTCAGGTAGGGTAGTGTTAATGATAGGGAAGTAAAGCATATCTACAACCCAGCCATGAAGGAAAGTTTCGTAGCCTTGCCCCCACGGAACGAAGTGAGCGATTTCGCTATATGTAGACTGAGAGAAGATAAGTCCATAGAAAGCGCTATCTATGATATTTCCCAGAGCTCCTGCAATGATAAGTAGGAAGCCTATTATTATACCTATAGGGGTTTCTTTTTTTCTAAGTTTATTGACATAAATTGATAGAACGACAATCATTATAACTCTAAAAACGCTAAGTATAAGTTTACCATAGTCGCCTCCTAGTTTCATTCCATAAGCGGCACCTTCATTTTCTATAAAGCGTATATAGAACCATTCTCCAAAAACGGGAATAGCTTCATTTATGGTCATGTGAGTTTTGATATATATCTTAACTACTTGATCAATAATAAGTAATAATAGAATAAAGCTAGCTATGCCCCAATTTTTCTTGAAAATATCTTTTATCATATTTATATTTTTAATGGGGAGTTCTAATAATCGTTAAAATTCAATTTTTAGAAGTTCCCTAATGTTTTACACCTTTTGTTTTAGAGTTTTATTTCCGTTACAAAAGTAGCAAAAAAATAGATAATTTTCAATGAAATAAAAAAATAGATGTAATGTGTTGTACACATGTGTGTTATATTTGGGTGAAATATTTTTTTTAATAAAATATCAAAAAATATTTGGTGTTAAATATTTTTTATCTATCTTTGTGCCCGGAGAGATGGCAGAGTGGTCGAATGCGGCGGTCTTGAAAACCGTTGTGCTGCAAGGCACCGGGGGTTCGAATCCCTCTCTCTCCGCAGAAAAATGCAGCAATCTGCGGTAAAGGGTTGAAACAGAGATGTTTCGACCCTTTTTTTGTGTCCTTATTTCTGGGTTTTTCGGCGATTTTCGGGCTATTTTTCGGGAGATTTGTGACAAATTCATTACCATTTTTTCTGGTCAATTTTGGGTAACGAACGATATATCAATGAGTTACAAAATAGCTATTACCACGGGTAATGGGTGGTAATGGAAATGGTAATAGAGTCTCAAAAATATTTTTTCCACCCTCTTTCTATGCCTCTCTACCCACGATTCTACACCCAAAAATACACCCAAAAACTATCCATTTTCATTACCAAATCGCTACCCATCGGTAGCGTAATTTTGTAAACGATTGATTTGCTGGTTATTACCATAAATTGGTCGTTTTTCATTTTTAACAACATTCAAAACAACAAAAAACAATGAGTAGAACAACATTCTGCGTGACTTTCTATATCCGTAAGACACGCCTAAATAAACAGGGTCTTGCGCCAATTTACCTTAAAGTAACAGTCGATAACGAAACATCGGCTTGCCCCATTCCGCTGAAGGTTGCACCACAGGTATGGAATCCCACCCAAGCAATCTCAATGGGGTCGGAGATGGCAGATTTCGAGCTTAACCAACACCTAAATGTTATCAAGGTGCGCCTGATGCAGATTCACCGAGAGATGGAGTTGGAGGGCAAAAATAGTGGTTGCTGCACTGCAAAGTCGGTTCTCGATAGATACCTCGGACGAGATAAGCCACCGACGATATATCTGATTAAAGATGTGTTCAAGGTGCATAATGATAGATGCCACAAGTTGATGGGGCGAGATATGGCAGCTGGCACTGTGGAGCGTTACGAAACGTCGCTAAAGCACACGGTGGAGTTTATGGAGAATACGATGAATGTCTCGGATATTCCAATTGAGGAGGTCACGCACAAGTTCATCAAGGATTATGAATTTTATCTAAAGAGCGAACGACAATGCTCGCACAACACCACAACAAAGTATCTCAAAAATTTCAAGAAGATTATCCGCATTGCGCTGGCGAACGATTATATCCAGAAAGACCCATTTGCCAATATCAAATTCTCACTCGATAAGGTTGAACGAGATTTCCTAAGTGAGGCGGAGTTGAAGGTTTTAAGCGAAAAGCACTTACCTATTGAACGTTTGGCTCAGATACGAGATATTTTTCTCTTTGCCTGTTTCACAGATCTATCCCTTATGAATAACTTCCTGAAAACAAACAACTTGCAAATAGCGAATTAGTGAATAGGTAATGATTTAGAAACTACTCGACTGCTTTGTTTTACTATGA
>JAWXTP010000103.1:0-10674 GCA_044433415.1 Rikenellaceae bacterium | reverse complement strand
ATGGTTATAAAGCTAAAAATTTCGTAAAAGCTGGACTAGAAGTCATAATACACATACTTGTAAGTGGCTATGAATCAAAATATAAGTTTAATGTGTTTGATTTTTTGTCATGTAGATAGCAAAATATTATATTTTTTAAGACAATTTATTTTAAAAAATAACCAAATTGCTTATTTGTATTAACATATTTATTTCTACAGGGATTATTCTTGTGTGTATTTTATTATTCATTAATATCCATGAATTATTCATCGTAATATCGTAGTATCTATGAAAAAGGACAAACAAAAAGCGGTAAAATCTTGTTATGATTTTTACCGCTTACTTAATTTTTATAGTGAAGTTCTTAGTTTTATTTGGTTTTAGAGATTATAGGGCGCCTAAACATACTAATGAGTAGCAATATACCAACTAGTATTACTTAAATTTGCAGCTTGTGAATTCGTACTATATTGAGAAGTTGAAATGCCAGAATATTCATATAAATAAATAGCACCTGCACCACTTGCATAATATTTACTAGTGTGTGAGCTATAAGGTACCAACTTCGCTAATTGTGAATTAAATTCTTCTACAAGATCTGAGTCATAACATGTGTTATTTATTAAACTTCCAAAATCATAAAATAGAGTTGGAGAATAACCGCACAGACGTTGAACATTACTTGTACTTGTGCTTAATCCTGAATTGTTGACTTTTAACATTACTTCCGCCATAGCATCCATCTCACTACAATTGATAATGCCTATAGTTCCGTAAGGTGATGAATAAGTGCTATAAAATGAATAAAAACCATTACTAACACCTTCGTAATCAACATCTCCCAAAAGATAAGGGCCTAAGTTCTTATAAGGATAACCATAAGCCATAATCTCAGTAGGAGAAGCAATAATATAATCAGTTACATCCTTTAAATCATACAAAGCCTCTATATTTGACATATAACATGCATCAAATAATATATACTCCATGTGTATATTACTAGCCTGGATACCACTTGCAAAATCTGTTACATTTATTTGATATGAAGATGATAAACCTCCAAAATATTTGGTTTTAAGAGCGTCTTCATATTCCCAATAGTTTTTCTGAATGCTAAATGCTGATTTTGATGAAGAAGTAGGAATCCATGCCATTCCGTGGGCACTAACTATCATAGAATAACGAGAAGATGGTGCAAAATCCACAACTTCATCAATCAATGAAGTTATTCCATCTGATGTTATAAATGTAGATACATCATATTCTTTAAGTTCGTTCTCTATCAAGCTGCCGTTAAAATAACGGTATTCTGTAAGTGTCGCTGACGATGAAGTAGCGGCATAAAATATAACAACTCTAACATCTTCAGAAGCCTTACTTGTAAAAGCTGATAGCAAGTCGTTTATATTATTCTCAAATTCATCAGCAAGATTAGTAGCCCAAGGCATATACACAAACACTGTTTGGTCTGTGAAATCGGACATCTCACCAGACTCTGAACCTGGTTCCTTTTTGCAGCTTACAAAAAGCAACAAAGAGATGAATGCAGCATGTAAAAATTTCATTTATTTTTCTTATTTAGTGTTATATGGCTAGGAGCTCCCCTAAGAGAGCTCCTAGAAACTTTTAATCCATTTTTAATACAGCTAGGAAGGCTTCTTGTGGTACTTCAACGTTACCTACTTGGCGCATACGTTTCTTACCTTTCTTTTGTTTTTCAAGAAGTTTTCTCTTACGTGAAATATCACCTCCATAACATTTAGCTGTAACGTCCTTTCTTACGGCTTTTACAGTCTCTCTAGCGATGATTTTTGCACCTATAGCTGCTTGTATAGCAATATCAAACTGCTGTCTTGGGATAAGCTCTTTCAACTTTTCACACATCTTACGGCCAAAATCATAAGCATTGTCGCGGTGGATAAGCGAAGATAAAGCATCTACACCATCACCGTTTAATAGGATATCTAGCTTAGCCAATACAGATTGTTTATAACCCGATTGGTGATAGTCAAATGAAGCATAACCTTTAGAAATACTTTTTAACTTATCATAGAAGTCAAACACAATCTCTGCAAGAGGCATCTCAAACGACACTTCTACACGGTCAGTTGTGATGAAAGTTTGATTTTTAAGTATACCACGCTTGTCTATACAAAGTTTCATAACCACACCTAAATAATCACTCTTAGTGATGATTTGAGCGTTGATATAAGGCTCCTCTATGTAGTCAACAAGTGTAGGCTCAGGTAATCCCGATGGATTATGTACATCAAAAACCTCTCCTTTATTTGTATGTACCTTATAAGATACGTTAGGAACTGTTGTGATAACATCCATGTTAAACTCACGGTATAAACGCTCTTGGATAATCTCCATGTGTAATAAACCTAGGAAACCACATCTAAAGCCAAAACCTAAAGCTAAAGAACTTTCAGGCTCGAATGTTAATGAAGCATCGTTAAGTTTTAATTTCTCTATAGAAGATCTTAAATCCTCATAGTCATCACTATCTACAGGATAAATACCAGCAAATACCATAGGTTTTACATCCTCAAAACCCTCAATTGCAGCATCACAAGGATTTGCAACATGAGTGATAGTATCACCGACTTTTACATCAAAGGAGTTCTTTATACCTGATATAATATAACCCACATTTCCAGCTTTTAGCTCGTCAGAAGGTTGCATTCTTAGTTTCAAAACACCTATCTCATCTGCTCCGTATTCACTACCAGCATTGAAGAATTTAACTTTATCTCCTTTTTTTATGCTACCATTCATAACCCTAAAGTAAGCTATAATACCTCTAAAGGGGTTAAACACAGAGTCAAAAATTAAGGCTTGTAAAGGTGCATCTTCGTCTCCTTCAGGTGCTGGAACACGCTCTACAATAGCTTCAAGTATACCTTCGACACCTTCGCCTGTTTTACCTGATGCCGCAAGAATATCGTCGTGGTCACAACCCAACAAATCAACGATTTGGTCTTTTACTTCGTCAACCATGGCAGCAGCCATATCTATTTTGTTAAGGACAGGAATAATCTCTAGGTCGTGCTCTAAGGCAAGATAAAGGTTAGAAATAGTCTGTGCCTGTATACCTTGTGTAGCATCAACAATAAGTAAAGCTCCCTCACATGAAGCAATAGCTCTAGAAACCTCATACGAAAAGTCAACGTGGCCAGGAGTATCAATAAGGTTAAGTACATATTTTTCACCGTCTTGTTCGTAATTCATCTGAATTGCGTGACTTTTAATAGTAATACCTTTCTCTCTCTCTAGGTCCATATTATCGAGTACCTGTGCTTGAGCATCTCTTTCAGAAATAGTTTTTGTAGTTTCTAATAGACGGTCAGCAAGTGTACTTTTCCCGTGGTCAATATGAGCGATGATACAGAAGTTTCTTATATTTTTCATTTAAAAATAATGTTGTGTTATTTAATACTACAAAGTTACAACAAAAAAGTGGGATTAAGAAATATTAACTTTTAGAACTACATTTTAAACAAAAAACAACCAACTCATTATGTCGACAAGTTGATTGTTTTTCGAATTTATACAGGAATCTTACTTCTGTTTGTTACTAGAATTGTTATTGTTGTTAGAGTTGGAATTGTTAGAGTTATTGCTAGAACTATTGTTATTACTAGTATTTGAAGTATTGTTAGAATTACTTTTAACTTCTTGTTTAACAGTGGCTTTAAAACCTAGTTTGCTAAATCCAGCTATTATTTTATCATCAGAATTCTTTTTGCTATTATATGTAATAATTGCTTCCTTAGTTTTTAGATTTATTTCGTAATTTTCGATCTTGCCTAAAGAAGATATTTTTTTGTTAATTGTTGTAACACAGCTTTCACTTTTTATATCTGTGACGAAAGTTGTTGTTACATAGTTGGATGTTTTAGTTGCTGCATTTAATACAGCTGTGCCCATAATGAATACAAGGCAGATTAACAGTAATTTTTTCATGATTAAGGTTGTTGATGGTTAAAAAAAATTACATTAAACTTTATAGGTTGTTAAGTTTAATGGGGTGTTCTAGAAATTTGTTTTATTCGATTTTAGAAACGCTCTATACCTTATAACGAATTATTATCTATTTTATTATATAAAAGTACAAGAGCTGACTTTAAATACTTTAAAATCAGCTCTTAGTGTTCTGTGAATTATGTGCTTTATTTTTTACTTGGACTTGGAGAAGTGTTTTTAGGTTGAGATTTAACACTAGCTTTAATATCTATTTTTTTGAACCCAGCTATAATCTTTGTATCAGAATTTTTTTTACTGTTATAAGTGATTTTTACTTCCTTAGACTTAAGATCTATATCAACTTTTTCTATACCTTTACCTAAAGCTGATATGTTATTGTTGATTTTCTTAACACAGTGGTCACAATCAATGCTTGTGATAAAAGTTGTTGTTGTTAAATTAACGTCTTTTTTGTTTGCAGTGTTTGCTACTGCTGTACCCATGATAAATACTAGGCAAAATAATAATAATTTTTTCATGATTTAATTAGTTTTATTGGTTATTTAGTTAGAGTTATTTCAGAATAAAGGTACTGATATATTCTGAAATAACAATTAATTTATTTTAATAAATATTAAAACGAAGTCCTGCATAGAACTTACGTCCTTTCAATGGACCCCACACATTCATAGAGTTAAACTCTGAACTGAAAGGCGCATCCGAGCTTATGATAGCATCATTCTGACGGTAGTTAGTGATATTTTCACAGCCAACATACACTTCCCACATACCAAACTTACGACTTACCTGAGCAAAAAGCATAGGATAACTAGGTGACATATAACTATCTGCAAGGTCTCCTGTTTGTGTTGGCATACGACTAGGTCCATTATATTGTACAGTAGTATCAAAAGTCCATTTGCGGAAACGTGTAGCATATTGCACATTTAAAAGTGTCTTATAACGACTTACCAAAGGACGTTCCACCATGGCTGTACTTCCATCGTTTCGCATAATTTCCATCTTGCTATCCGTGTGACGGTAAGTAGCAAAGATATCCAATCTGTCTAAAGGTTGCCACGAGAAATCAGCCTGGTAGGTATCTGTATACGATTCTCCATTGCTATTATAAATATAAACACTTTCTGCATCACGCTCTTGGTCAACAACTACTGAATTACTAAATTGAGTACGGAAATAATCCACACTTATAGTAGCTGCCTGTTCACGAATAAGGTTGAAACTTTGAGTGAAGCTACCTCCATAAGTAGCGGCCTTCTCCATACGGTTAAAATCCTCAAAATCCACTCCATCAGCAAATACTATACGTCGACCTGTAGTTAGGATACCTATATTATCAGTAATTATACTTGTTGTTCGTGTTCCTAGACCTGCTGATGCACGGAAAGTAGTTGTTGGAGTAATATTCCAACGGATATGACTTCGTGGAGTAGCAAAATAGGTATCAAAATAGTTGTTGTAATCACCACGTATGCCTGCTACTATAGAAAGTTTATCTTTGATGGAATAGGTATATTCCGCAAAGATACCTGCTTCATGTTCTTCACGGTCAAAATCATAATCCTGAACATTATTAGATGATAACCACGGAGTCTCGTTTAGCAACTTCTCATTAATAAAGTCAAGATGAGTATGTAACCCTAAGTTTAATGATGAACGTGTAGAAAAATAATGATTATACATTAAATTCATAGAAGCACTATTCTGTGTACCATCATAATCGTTTAGTCCGAAGTAGGCATCTTCACTAAAGTGGCTAAAATCCGCTACTAAAGCAATATTTGAACGCAATTCACCATCTTCTTCATCGTAAATACTACGACCCACAGGCATACCTACTTTTAAATAAGCTGTAGCCTCTCTGTTTTTAATATTAGAACCATAAAGAGTGCCTTCTGTTGCCCATGAATCATACATATCCTCACGCATAGAGTCGTCATAGCCTATCATACCTCCAGTATTGTTATTTTGTAACAACTTAAATCCCCAACGTATTTGAGTTCCATTGTCAGCAGCATATAACCATCTATTTGCTAGTGAGTAAGTTTCCGTATTAGGCATATCGCGGAAGCCATCATCATTATGGTCTTTTTTTACAGCGTCTGTATCTTTTGAGCCATGGAACAATATGATACTTGTAAGTTTACCATTTTTAGAAACAGGAAATGCAGAAGAAAGGTTTACCTCTGGACGAAGTTCATCGTCAATATAAAGGTTTAAGAAAAACTTTTCTTCATCTGTAGATTTACGGTGTTCTAAGTTCACTTGTCCTGTAATGGCATCGTGACCTGCTGTTACAGAAGCTACACCTTTTGATACTTGAATGGAGTTAAGCCACATACCTGGTGTATAAGTAAGACCATAGGGTGAGCTTAACCCACGCATAATAGAACGATTTTCGTCTAGAATTTGAGTGTAGTTACCCGTAAGACCTAGCATCTTAATTTGTCGCGCTCCAGAGATGGCATCACTATATCCTACTGTTACTGAAGCTGAATTTTCAAAACTTTCAGCAAGTGTACAGCATGCCATTTTACAAAGTCCTGCGAAAGATATAGTTTCGTTTTTTGTAAGTCCATCAGTAGCGATGAAGTTACCTCTTTTTGTGCCTTCCACAACGGCTTCGTCAATACCTATACCCTCAGTTGAAAGTTGGAAATTGACTTGCTGCATATCGCTTTTAATAGCTATAGTATCGTTTTTATATCCTATGAAAGATGCGACAAGGTAGTTGTAATTTTTAACACGGTGGAGTTCAAATGCTCCATTTGTCCCAGTAGTAGCACCTACTGTAGTCTCAGCCCAGTAAATAGCAGCTCCTAGTAAAGGCTCATTATTTTCATCAGTGACTACGCCTTTGATATTCTGAGATATAGACACGCCTGTTGAAGCAAAAAATATTGCCACAACAAATAAAATATTTTTTAAATTCATTGAAATTGATTTTTAGATATAACCAGTGAGGTGGTTTTTCCTCACAAATTTTAAAAATTAGTTATATTAAAAAAGGGGGCGCACGGAAGCCTGTAGACTTATAAATATGTTCTAAGAGAAGCGGAGTATACGAATAGTCAAAGGTATTTAACTTCGCATCGTGTACATTAGTAATATTAAATTCAAAGCCTAAACATTTTTCAATAGCAAACCATTTATTGCTAGTTGCTATTTCGTTTTGCTGAGGGTTAAAAGTGTATAAACTAGTGTCTATATAATGAGTATGTTCACAGTGACTGTTATTTATTTGGGTAAAATAATCAGCAAGGCATACTTTTTCAAAACAATCATGATCATGAGAACAACAATCTCCATTATGATTATGCAGGTGAATGTGTTCACTTTCACACTTATAGGTGTGTCCACATTTACAAGGCACATACGCATCCAGAAGCGAACCACCTACAGCAATAGTATAGATGATTAGCAATAAAGTCGATATGTATTTACGTAGTTGCATTTAGTTTGTGTTGTAAGTACCTATAAATATTTCGTAAAGGTAGTAAAAAATGACAATATGCACAATAAAAATACAAAAAAAGACTTAGCAAGAAGTAATTTAATTCCTTCTAACTAAGCCTTTTTTGCATTTTATTGTATTATCTAATGCCTATGACCGTCAACACACTCAACACATTCAACAAATTTTGGTTCAGGTCTAACAGCGTTAGCAGGTGCTGATTTAGTACTATTACGCTTAGGACCTGGCATAAGAGGACTGTAATTTAAAACGTGTCTTACGCGTGTACGTTGATCAGAGGTGAAAGTATCAGACCAGCAGTAATAATAGTCCATAATGTTACGTGCAGTAAATGTAGAACCATCTGTTGCTGTTCTTTGACTTAGATAATCTAGGCTGTAACTCATATTAGACCACGTCAATCCTGAAAGCCAAGAGATGTAGTCTGTTCTTGAATAATTTGGAGTATCGTCACAGTAGTCTGTCGGTGTGTCATCTTCTTCAAAGGCATGCAAAAGACCAACATAGTGTCCTAATTCATGAGCTAAAGTAACTGTAATATCAGTAGATACATAAGTGTCATCATCACTTCTACTATAGATATAATCATTGTTTATAGATATACAATGAGGGTAAGTAGTAGTGTAACTTTGATTAATATAATAATCTCCTACAACTAGTCCATCTAATGGGTAATCACTAACGGTATAAGGTAAATGTGACACCCCAAGTACAGTGCCGCTACCTGACACCTGTTCAAAAGTATAAACAAACACATTGATGTAAGAAGTTAGACTCCATAAATCATCTGCACCAACAGCAGAATATTCTCCTTTCATAAATTCTGAATAGTCAATTTCTGAATCATCAATTTTTATGCGATTTATACCTGCTTCGGTAAGAGCGTTACCATTGCTGTCTTCGGTTGGAAGAACAAATGTTACATTCATATCTGTAGTACTAGAGAAAAGAGAATTTGCTTCTTCTAATATTTCCTCTATCCAAGAACTCTTAACGTATTGAGAACTGTTAAGTGAGTTTTTATAAAGAATATGGAAAATAACAGGTATTTCAAATTGTGTATCATCAAATTCACTATATTGAGATATAGAGATTCTTTGATAATTAATTCCTGATTTTACAAAAATTTCAGCTGCCCTATCTTCACCAGAATCATTAGCACTTACTGTTATTTCCAAAGTTGCATCACCAAAACCAGAAGTCTGATCTAAGACACACCAATCATTACTATTAATTGTTGTCCAATCTTCGTCTGTTGAGATTTCTATAATTAGTGTTGTTTCTACATTGTCTAACTTAAAGGTAGACTGAGATAATTCTAGATAAGAATCTTTATCTGCACAACTAAAAAGCAATGATATTATAAATAATAATGATATTAATCTGGCTTGCATATATAAATAGTTAAATTACGAAACAGTAAAAATGAAAAGAATAGTAGTATAAACAAAAATTCTATCCTACTATTCTTCAACTATAAAAAATGTATTTTATTGTATATAAACTACATAAAAACTTCGATAATTTTCCCTTTACCTGAAAGCTCTACAGCATCAATAACAGCAGGTATCAAGATTGTTTCACCCTTAGTCATTGTTTCTACACCTTCTTTTGTTTTAACACTTATTTCGCCTTCAAGGCACATATAGATGTTAAAAGAGTCTCTATCATAGTAATCACGAACAAGAGTGCCATCTACTTCTATAACGCTAGAAGTGAAGTATTTGCAAGATTGCATTTGTACATTCTCGTTAGCTTTAGGAGTTACTGTGATATCATATTTTGTAGTATCGTTAAAGTTGATAGCATCAATAGCAAGTTCTGTATGTAGCTCACGACCATTACCATTAGCATCTACACGATTCCAGTCGAAAACGCGGTAAGTGATATCAGAAGTTTGTTGAATCTCAGCAATAAGTATGCCTTTTCCTATGGCGTGAATAGCACCAGCTGGGATAAAGTAAGCATCGCCTGGCTTAACTTTGATTTCGCCTAGGATTTCTTGTAAAGCGCCTTTATTTAGGTATTCAAGATATTTTTCTTGGTCAACTTCTTGGTTAAAACCTAAGTATAGAGAAGCATCAGGTTCGTTATCTATGATATACCACATTTCTGTTTTACCGTAAGCATTGTGGCGTTCTTTTGACAATTCGTCGTCTGGGTGCACTTGAATTGAAAGCACATCGTCAGCGTCAATAAGTTTAATAAGTATAGGAAATTCTTCACCATATTGCTCATAAACTTTATCACCTACTAGGTCACCCATATATACTTCTATAAGTTCAGCAAGAGAGTTACCCGCTAATTTACCGTTAGCTACAACTGAAACGTCACCTTCGACACCTGACAGTTCCCAACTTTCGCCTATTGCAACATCGGCAGGTAGTTGTTTACCAAATTTTTCTTCCATTTTTCTACCTCCCCAGATACGTTCCTTAAATAGGGGAGCAAATTTCATCGGATATAACATAATTATTATAAATTTTAGTGTGAGTATTTCTTACAAATATACTATTTTTTTAAGAAATATTTTTTTAATTTTGATTTTAAATCAATATTTATTCGTCTAACTGTTGAATAACTTCAATATTAGCTCTTTTAAGCAGGTCTATGCCCGCAGTATCATGATAAGAATCACAGTATACCACACGTTTGATTCCTGCTTGTATAATAAGTTTTGCGCATTCTATACAAGGTGAAGCAGTTACATAAAGAGTTGCTCCATCTGAGTTATTATGACTTTTAGCCACTTTAGTTATAGCATTAGCCTCAGCATGTAGCACATAAGGTTTAGTTTTAATATTTTCATCCTCACAAATATTTTCAAAACCCGACGGAGTGCCATTATACCCATCCGAGATTATCATTTTATCTTTGACTATGATAGCGCCAACTTGGCGACGTACGCAATATGAGTTTTCTGCCCAAATACGCGCCATTTTAAGATATCTAATATCGAGTTGCTTTTGTTTTCCTTCTAAATATCCCATTTTTGTTTATATGTTATTTTTTCTTTCTATAATCTTTATTAAATATTTTGTCGCTTGTCGTCCTTAGTTAACACCCAGGGTGGTTAGCATGAGCGGTTGATAACGTCCACGATTGTTCGCTTTTTCCAAGAATGGCTTAGATTTTTTGCGTTTTTCGGAAAAGAACGCGGAGCAACCTCGAGGTTGTGAGCACTTCTTTTTCGGAAAAGGTGAAAAATGTAGGCCGTTATTGGGAAA
>JAWXTP010000102.1:0-10707 GCA_044433415.1 Rikenellaceae bacterium | reverse complement strand
GTAAAATTTGGTGATTTATAATTATTTTCATACTTTTACACCATGTTAGCCTTCTCTTAGAGAGAGAAAGACAAAATTGCTAAACAATTTCCTTAAAAATTCTAAAATCATACTTCCTGAATTACCTTTTATTCTCACGAAAAACAACAAAATCATTCAGGTACTGACGAAAATTACATTCAGTAGAATATTATATCTATATGTGACTTCTAGAAACAAAAAATCCCGAAACACGTACCATAATGATACGTGTTTCGGGATAAACAATTATTGTCCGATTTTGGGACAGATGGTTAGCTTGTAGCTTGTAGGGGCGACAAGCGGTAGATATTAGCTTTTAGCTTTTAGGGGCGACAAGCGGTAGCTTTTAGCTTGTAGCTTGTAGCTTTTAGGGGCGACAAGCGATCTTGAATAAGGAGTGAGGTTGCGGATCAAGCCCGCAATGACGTGATTGCTGGAAGGTCATAGAGTTAGCTTGTAGCTTGTCGCTCATTGTCCGACGTCCCATTGTCCCATTGTCCCGATGTCCCATCTGTCCCAATGTCCCAAAATCGGACAATAATAAATTGTATTATAGTATGCAAAAATATGTATAATACTAACGCATTATAAGGGCGGACACAAGGTCAGCCCCTACATTAGATCGTGTAGTTATCAAGTATTTAGACCCAATTGAAACTGTTTGCCGTTATTGGTTATTCTTTAGTCGCTTGTCGCCCCTACAAGCTACAAGCTACAAGCTACAAGCTACAAGCTACAAGCTACAAGCTACAAGCTACAAGCTAAAATTTAACTACTGATTTTATCTTCTCAAAAATTTCATTAGGTAACAACATGCCACCCTCAGCATCTGAACAATCTATAACTTTCAGGTTCTCATCCTTCTGTGAAGCATCAAGATACACCTCACGGACAAACTGCTGAAAATCTAAAGAGGCTTCATGTATATCCTTCTTCCCCTGTAGGTAGTCTCTATCCTCTCCTGTGCGCTCCTCTGTAAGTTTCTTTTCTGTAAACTTGAAAGGTACATCTAAGAAAATTGTAGTGTCAGGTTTCACTATCTTATTAAACTCGTACTCCAAGTTTAAAATCCAATCATACAATACCTTACGCCCTTCAACATCCTTAACCTTAGCACACTGATACGCGATATTAGAATACACATAACGGTCTACAATAACACATTTACCCTCTGCTAACCACTTCTCTATCTGTGCAGAAGCATCCTTGCGGTCACCAGCATAAATCAATGCCACCAAATAAGGATCTACTTCATCTATTGCCCCTAAGTCACCGCGTAAAAACTTAGAAATCAACTCTCCATAAATAGGAGCTGAAAAACGTGGGAAATGTAAGTATTCACATTCTAAACCCTGCTTTTTTAACTCCTCAGTGATTAACGAAACCTGAGTAGATTTACCTGCTCCGTCTAAACCTTCAATTACTATAAACATAACTTATATTTTAACGACAATTAGTCGGCCCATAATAGACCGACTAATCCTCACATATTATTTTTTAAGAGAACTACCCCTTAAACTCTATTTTAACATCTCTATTGCTCTCTCAATACCAGCACATAAAGCATCAACATCAGCCTTAGTATTGTAGATTCCAAACGAAGCACGAACCATACCCATAACACCAAAGTGAGTCATGATAGGCTCAGCACAGTGAGTACCTGTTCTGACAGCTATACCTTGCTTGTCAAGTATCATTCCTAAATCTAGCGCGTGTACTCCTTCAATATTAAAAGAAACTATAGGCGCTTTATTTGTTGTAGTACCATAGATTCTTAGCTCCTCAATTTTTGAAAGTTGTGCTGTAGCATACTCTAACAACTCTCTTTCGTAAAGCTCTATTCTACCTGTACTTTCACCTTTAAGCTCTTGTAAATAATTTATCGCCTCTCCTAAACCTATAGCACCTATATAATTAGAAGTACCAGCTTCAAATTTTAGAGGCAGCTCAGCATAAGTTGTTTTCTCAAAACTAACATGAGCAACCATGTCTCCACCACCCATATAAGGAGGCATCTCTTCTAGCAACTCCTCTTTAGCATAAAGAACACCTATACCAGTAGGAGCGTATAATTTGTGACCCGAGAAAGCAAAGAAATCACAATCTATATCTTTTACATCAACAAGGCTGTGTACAATGTACTGACAACCGTCGATAAGTACTTTAGCACCAACACTGTGAGCCATAGCAGTAATACGCGCTATATCAGGCATAGTACCTAATACGTTAGATGCACCAGTTACAGCTACTAACTTCACGTTTTTATTACTTAGAAGATCTGCATAAGCAGTAATATCTAATTCCCCCTCGTTATTAAAAGGAATAACCTTTAATTCAGCATCTTTCTTGTTACATAGAATTTGCCAAGGCACTATATTTGAATGATGTTCCATCTCTGAAACGATAACGATATCACCCTCCTCGATGTTTTGCTCTCCCCAAGTTGCAGCTACAAGATTTATAGACTGTGTAGCACCTGAAGTGAAAACTATTTCTTTTGTAGACTCCGCACCAATAAAGGCTCTAACAGTCTCACGAGCATTTTCGTACTCTGTTGTTAACTGTGAACTCATGAAATGCACCCCTCTATGAATATTAGCATTCATACTTTGGTGTAAGTAGTTCACCTTATCAATCACCACCTGCGGCTTTTGTGAGGTCGCAGCACTATCCAAATATACAAAATCTTTACCATATACCTTAGAGTCAAGGATAGGAAAATCTTTTCTAATCTTTTCGATATTTAACATATAGTCAATTTAGTTATACATTATGACTTATAAAAGTCATTTTTTATGTTTCGAATGGAAGCTCCCAAAATCTAAATTAATGTTAATCTCTAAAAACTGGCTTTATAAGATTTAATCTTTTCGCGCGCTATGTTTATGCCTATTTTTAGAAGTACCCTTAAAGGAAACGTCCCATACAAAATCACTACAAAGATATGTAATTATTTATAATTTACACAATTATAGAACAAATATTTTTGTTTTTCAAGCAGTTACCGCTAAAATTACAAAATCTAATTGTTACAAAAACTATGCTCATTTCTTACAATATTTAAAAAATATCAAAGACCTATAACCATTATTACAAGTTAGAGAGCCTTATACTAACATCTTCTAAAATTGAATTTTTTATTTTTTCAGAGCTAATTTTATCTATGATATTTGACACAAAACCACCAATTTGCAATTTTTTAGCCTCCGTTTCTGGGATTCCTCGCTGACGCATATAGTAAATTGCTTCAGCATCTAGCTCTCCTGTAGTGGCTCCATGGCTACACTTCACATCATCAGCATAAATCTCTAACTGAGGTAAATTTTGTGCTATAGCTCCTTCGCCTAACAAGATATTATTACTTTGTTGGTAAGCCTCAGTCTGTTGTGCATCCTTAGCAACATAAATCCTGCCATTAAAGACACTCTTACCTCCTGCCGCAACAACAGCCTTGTAGTGTTGTGTACTATTACATTGCTCCTTAAAATGCCCTACAATAATGTTGTTCTCTACCTTCTCTGACGAGTCTACTAAAGCCACCCCATAGAAATGAGACTCCACATTGGCAGTATTCATAGAGTCTTTTATATAGTTTCGCACATTCTTTACAGCGTAAGACACAGAAAACGACTTAAACACAGAATCCTGTGACTGTTCCACATAAATGTAGTTGTAAAGCTGCTCACAGTCGCTATTGCTCTGTACAAACTCTAAAACACTACTGTCCTCTAAGGCTACGACAAATACAAAATTACTGTTCTTAACACCTTTATTATCAACATACACCTTAAAGCTAGATGCATTATCAGCTAAGATAAAAAAGCGCTTATAAGGACTACTCTCAAGGCTTAAAGTTATAAAATCTTCACACTCACTACCCTCCTTAGCATATATCACATAGTCAAGAGCTCCATTCTCAACATTCTTAAAATCTCTAAACGATGGAAGTCGCTTAAACACATCTCTTTCGCTATCTGCATTTAACTCTCTTGAAAGAACATTACCATAAAGCTCCATTGAAACCTCAGGGAAACTTTTTGTAAACTCCTCAACAGTGCCACAGAAAACAGAATCACATTTATTATTAATAAAAGTACTACTCATTGTCTAAATCTTTAATTAACCAATCGTAACCTTTTTCTTCTAATTCTAAAGCAAGCTCTTTACCTCCTGTATATATGATACGACCTTTATAAAGCACGTGAACAACATCAGGAACGATATAATCCAATAATCTTTGATAGTGAGTAATAACGATTTGCGCTGTCTCACTAGTTTTTAGCTTAGTAACACCTGTACCTACTATACGTAAAGCATCGATATCTAGTCCACTGTCAGTTTCGTCAAGGATAGCTAACTTAGGTTCTAGCATAGCCATCTGGAAAATCTCATTACGCTTTTTCTCACCACCTGAGAAACCCTCATTCACACTTCGTGATGTTAACTTTGAATCTATCTCAACGATTTTGCTTCTTTCGCGCATCATTTTTAGAAACTCACCAGCTGTCAACGGTTTTAAACCTAAGGCTTTACGCTTTTCACCTACTGCTAACTTCAAGAAATTCACATTACTAACGCCCTCAATCTCAACAGGATATTGAAAACCTAGGAAAAGGCCTGCATGTGAACGCCCTTCTATAGACATAGACAACAAATCTTTGCCCTCAAATGTAACTTCACCTGCTGTAACTTCAAACTTCTCTTTACCAGCCAACACAGAAGCTAAAGTACTCTTACCCGAACCGTTAGGTCCCATAATAGCATGTACTTCTCCTGCCTTAACACTAAGGTTTATACCTTTTAATATATCTTTACCCTCAACACGGGCACATAAATTTTTAATTTCTAACATAACTATATATATTTATCCTATACTTCCTTCAAGAGAGATAGACAGTAATTTTTGAGATTCCACAGCAAACTCCATAGGTAACTGATTTAACACTTCTTTAGCATAACCATTGACAATCAAACCTACAGCATCTTCGGTGGAAATACCCCTCTGATTACAGTAGAATAATTGATCCTCATTGATTTTAGAAGTTGTAGCTTCATGTTCAACAACACTTGTAAAGTTGGCAACCTGAATATCTGGGAACGTGTGTGCCCCACATTCAGACCCTATCAGTAAAGAGTCACACTGTGAGAAATTACGACTATTTGAAGCTCCTTTTACTACTTTTACTAAACCTCTATAAGAATTATGGCTTCGACCTGCTGAGATACCCTTAGAGACTATACGGCTCTTAGAGTTTTTACCTATGTGTACCATTTTAGTACCTGTATCTGCCTGTTGGTGATTATTTGTCAACGCTACCGAGAAAAACTCCCCTATAGAATTGTCACCTTTAAGTATACAACTTGGGTACTTCCATGTAATAGCTGAACCTGTCTCAACCTGAGTCCATGACAGCTTAGCATTATCTCCATTACAAATACCGCGCTTAGTTACAAAGTTGTAAACTCCACCAACTCCGTTTTTATCCCCTGGATACCAGTTTTGTACTGTCGAGTATTTCACTTCTGCATCTTTCTCAACCACTATCTCGACTATTGCAGCGTGCAACTGGTTTTCATCACGTATAGGAGCGGTACAACCCTCTAGGTAACTAACATAAGCACCTTCGTCAGCAGCTATTAGCGTTCTCTCAAACTGACCTGTATTGGCTGCATTAATTCTGAAATATGTAGAAAGTTCCATAGGGCATCGTACACCTTTAGGAATATAACAGAATGAGCCATCAGAAAATACTGCTGAATTTAAGGCAGCAAAAAAGTTATCTTTATAGGTAACTACACTTCCTAAATATTTTTTTACTAACTCAGGGTATTCTTGTACGGCATCACTTATAGAACAGAAAATGATACCCTTTTCAGCAAGAGTTTCACGGAAGGTTGTCTTCACAGAAACCGAGTCTATCACAGCATCTACAGCAACAACACCTGCCAACACTTTTTGTTCATTAATAGGAACACCTAACTTATCAAAAGTCTCTAATAGTTTTTCATCTACTTCTTCAAGACTTTTGGGAGAATCCCCCTTTTTAGGTACTGCGTAATAATATAAATCTTGATAGTCTATCTCTGGGATATTAAGATGCTGCCAGTGAGGCATATCTAAAGATTGCCAATATCTAAAAGCCTCTAAACGGAAGTCTAACAACCATTGAGGTTCATTCTTTTTCTGAGAAATAAGCCTTACAATGTCCTCATTGAGCCCCTTAGGAAACTCCTCCATCTCCATATCGGTTACAAACCCATATTTATATTCACTATTTGTGCTTTCTTTTATAATATCCATAAAAAAATTAATATTTCCTTGCTATTACCCCATATCTCACTTACATTAAACTATTAATTATAAGCAAGATACATAACAAAATGTTATCAACAACAAAAATGCAATTACACTATAACAAAAACAGCGCTAAGATTTAATAATTGCAATATTACGTCATTTTGGTACGCAAATATACAAAAAAAACGGAGCTTTAAAAAATAAGCTCCGTTTTTCTTGTAAAAAGAATAGATAAATACTATTTAACGTATTTTTTCTCTTTGATTCTTGCTTTTTTACCTTTAAGTTCACGGTAATAGAAAATTCTAGCACGACGAACAACACCAGATTTGTTTAATACGATAGATTCGATAAATGGAGAGAAGAATGGGAAAATTCTTTCTACACCTACGCCATCAGAAATTTTACGTACTGTGAATGTTTGTGTAGCACCACTACCACGACGTTGAATAACTACGCCTCTAAAACTTTGAAGACGTTCTTTGCTACCCTCTTTAATTTTGTAAGTTACAGTGATAGTATCACCACTTTTAAATTCTGGGTAAGATTTTGCTTCTGTTAAAAAAGACTCAGAAGCGATTTTAATTAAATTTACCATTTGAAAAATGTTGTTTTAAAGTTTAACACGGAATATTACGGACTTCACATTCTCATAAGAGATTCCTATGCTTTCAGCGCACAAAGGTAGTAATTTTTATTTTATTTCCAAAAAATATTTATAGGAAACTTTCTAGAAACTGTATTTTAACATTTTTTTACTATATTTGCGTGAATTTATGCATACACTAAAAACTACAACAATGAAAAAACAAAGAATACTTATAAGTAATGATGATGGCGTTAACGCTAAAGGGCTTAAGGAGCTAATAGAGGTAGCTCTTAAGTTTGGTGAGGTAACAGTAGTTGCTCCTGAGCAAGGCATGAGCGGAATGTCTCATTCTATTACTATGAACCAACCTCTTTACCTTCGTAAAGTACAGGAAACCGAAAATTGCAGAATTTTTGCTTGTGAAGGTACTCCTGTAGATTGCATAAATCTTGCTGTAGATGTTGTTATGGAGGAAATGCCTACTATCATACTTTCGGGTATTAACCATGGTGCAAACTCTAACATCTCTGTGATATATTCAGGGACTATGGGCGCGGCAACAGAAGGCGCTGCTTACAGTGTTCCTTCTATAGGTTTTTCTGTAACTACTCACGATGAAGATGCTGACTTTGAAGCGTCTAAACACTATGCTGAGATAATAATTCGTAGCATAATAGAGAATAATGACAATAAAAACCTTTGTCTAAACGTAAATATACCAGATATTCCTCTTAGTGAGATAAAAGGTATAAAAACTTGCCGACAAACTAAGGGTTACTGGAAAGAAGATTTCCTTCGTCATTCAAACCCTAGAGGTAAAGAATATTACTGGTTTAAAGGTAAATTCCTTAACCAAGAACCTCTCGCTACAGATACTGACGAATGGGCTTTAGACAACAAATATGTCGCTATAGTTCCTGTGAAAGTGGATATGACGGATTATTCTCAACTAGAAAAAACTAAAAACTGGTTTTAAAATATTATACTTATTATGAAGTTAAAATACATACTGATACTTGCTCTTTCATTAACTACTCTATTCTCTTGTGAGAAAGTAGTTGAAATACCTACTGATATCAATCTTTACGCTCAACTTCAGGTGCTTAAAACTGACGATGCGGTAAGCTCTGATGCTTTTAAAAGCTATATCTTATTTGCTGACACTGCTGACTTTGCAGTTGAAAGTTACTCAGATGCTGAACATGGGATATTCACTAATAGATTGACAGGAGAAAAAGTATATTATGATCTTGAAGCCTCTTACGATTACCAACTAGAAGCGTTATGTTATAGTCAGTTAACTACTGAGAATAACATAATAACAGCTGTCTTCCCTGACAATAAAGCCTTCGCCTATAAATACCAGAGCACAGCAAACGGTCTGCCTGTAATAAATATAGATTTTGTAATGTATATATGGAGTTTCAGCGAAAGTGTACTTAGCTTCACGTCTAATAAATGGATATGCGGTATCGACGAGACTGTATTTGAAGACACAGATAATGGTACTGACCTAGAAACTGGAACAGATACTGACAGTGATACTGATATAGAAACAGAAACAGATACAGAAACTGAAACCGATACAAACACGGAAGACGAAAACACAAACTCAGAAAACACAGATGGCACAACAGAAGAAGACACACAAGAAGATACTGAATAGAAAACCGCGAGTTTGTTTAATATTAAACATAACACCTCTCTATAGAAAAGCTGTCCTTACGGCATTAGACAATAACAACGATATTGATTTTTATTTTGCAAGTGGTGATCTTTCTTATGAAATAGATGCACTATTCGATTTTAAACAGCTAAGTGGCTATGCTAAAACACTTAAAAACTGTTATAAAAAGAAAAAATTAATATGGCAGCGTGGGGTTTTTAGTCTATTATTTGACAAGTATGATGCCTACATACTAACAGGTAATGCAGGCATACGCTCTAACTGGATATTTACTGTACTTGCCCATTTAATGGGAAAAGAAGTATACTTATGGACTCATGGCATATATGGAAGTGAATCTAAGTTAACCCTAATGAAAAACAAAACATATCTAAAACTTGCTAAAAATATTTTCCTATACGGACACTATGCTAAACAAAAGCTGCTAAAGATGGGTTTTAAATCCAAAGATATGACAGTGATATACAATTCCTTAGATTATAATTTCCAAAAAACTTTGCGTGATAAATACTCAAACGCTGGGTTTATGAGAAACTATTTCGGAAACGACTACCCTGTTATTTTATTTGTAGGGCGGCTTACACCTCAAAAACAACTTGACTTACTATTAAAGGCTGTTGGCATACTTAAAGTTTCAGGTTTCGACACTAACATTTTATTTTTAGGAGGTGGAGAATGTGAAGAAGAGTTACTTAAATATGCTGAAAAAGCAGGCATAGATGACAGGATTTGGTTTTACGGAGAGTGTTACGATGAAGAAATGATAGCTACTGCTTTCCAAAATTCAAGTATATGTGTCAGCCCTGGAAATGTTGGACTGACTGCTATCCACGCGCTAAACTACGGAGTTCCTGTAATTACTCACAACCGCTTTAATCTACAGATGCCTGAGTTTGAAGCTATTAGAAGAGGCATTAATGGTGATTTCTTTAAATACAAAGACTATGTCGAACTAAGTGAAGTCATAGAAAAGTGGATAATCCTAACCTCTGATAAAAACAAAAAAGAAACAATAAAACAAGCCTGCTATAAAGTAGTGGATGAGATTTATAATCCTGAGAATCAAAATAGCATTATAGCAAAACGACTAATTGACAATTTGTCATAACAAAACCTAGTGGTATATATTTTGTTATATTATTATAGGATGCTTACTTTTTTAGATATTTATTATTTTTCAAAAATAAAACGCAACTCTAAGAACATTAGTAATTTAAAAAGATTATAAAATTATAAAATACAATATAAACAATGAGTACAAAAGACAAAAACAGCGAAAACGTAGACGTTAATTCTTGCGAAAACGAAACAATCAACCAAGAGGAAACTACAAAAGAGGCAAACAATGACAATTTGGCAGAAGAAAACTGCGAAAATGACAATGTAGAGCAACGTTTGACAGACGAATTAAACGAAATTAAAGATAAATATATAAGACTTAACGCTGAATTTGACAATTACCGTAAACGTACTTTAAAAGAGAAGATGGATTTAGTTCAAAACGGTGGTAGCGACGTATTAAAATCTATTTTAACAGTAATGGACGATTTTGATAGAGCAGAATCTGCTATGGCAAACTCTACTGATATCGACGCAATCAAACAAGGCAATAAACTTATACACAACAAATTATCTGAAATCCTAAAACAAAAAGGTTTATCAGAAATTATTGCTATGGGTGAAGAGTTCAACACTGATTTATTTGAGGCTATCGTTAAAATCCCTGTGGAAGACGAAACTCAAAAAGGCAAAATTGTAGACGTTATCGAAAAAGGTTATATGCTTAATGATAAAGTCCTTAGATTTGCAAAAGTTGTTGTTGGTGAATAATTAAAAACTCTGGGGTAAATTACAAAATGGAAAAAAGAGATTATTATGAAGTACTTGGCGTTGACAAAAGTGCTTCAGCAGACGAGATAAAAAAAGCATACCGTAAAGCTGCGATTAAGTATCACCCAGACAAAAATCCTGGTGATAAAGAAGCGGAAGACAAATTTAAAGAAGCTGCTGAGGCTTATGACGTACTAAGTAACGGTGATAAAAAAGCGCGCTACGACCAATTTGGTCATGGTGGCATGAATGGTGGCTTTAGTGGCGGAGCAGGCGGCTTTG
>JAWXTP010000101.1:0-10720 GCA_044433415.1 Rikenellaceae bacterium | reverse complement strand
TCCATTCAGCAGAGCGAAGGAGAGTTTTTTCTCTCTTTCCTCTCTGAAAAAATATTTTATCCTATTCCCTGCAACATTCAAATTCCTCAGTTGCATTTACAAGTTGAATTCAAGATATATTGAATTTGTTTCCTACAAATATATACAAAAAATTTCTAAAAAATCCTAACCATAATCCTAACAAAATAATAAAATCGCGTTAGGATTATGGTTAGGATTGATATTTCACAAATATACGAAAGCGATTTTGCGCAAAAAAAATATATGAAAAAAATTTTTATTTTAATAAAAAAAAATTACATTTGTAGCATATTTATGAATTAGCAGCATAAATTCCCATTAAGGGAACTTCTAAAAAAAGTTAAAGAATGAAGAAAAATTATATCTTTTTTAGTATATCTGTATTAGCAATACTTACATTACAGATAATGTTTATCCATAGTAGTTATAATAATTTTATCACTAACGAAAAACACAGTTTAGATAATAGTTTTTTTCTGCTATTGATTTAGAACATCATCTTAGAGGTGTTAAAGATAAAAAAAATGTGAAATATAAAGCAACACCTACAGTGCCGTACAGCCAGTTACCGCAGCACGTCAAGGACAGCTTAAACAACTTACCAAAAACGAGTTATACATCTTATAACATTAATCAACTCATATCCGAAGGTGTATTAAGATCAGAAAGTGACCTAGCGAAACAAATTCAACAAGATATATTGTTTAACAAAGGTATTTATGTAGATGTTATTGCTCTCGATACTATCTATAGAAGATTAATAGATAGGGACTATGAGTATAGAATAACAAACCTTGATAGCTTAGGTAATGTGATTAGTTGTTCTCAAGAAAATAACGATACGAAATATAACATTTGCTTAGATACAAAAATCATAGGTGTTAATAAAACTCAAAATCTGAAAACAGAGATAAATATTCCTCTTACTTCATTCTTTAAAATATCTATTTTTTCAGTGACTTTATCGTTATTGATATTACTATTAACTATCTGTGCGTTGTTATATTTATTAGTGAAATTACGTAGTCTTGAACATAATCTAAAGGCTAAAGAAGCTAATATCAATGGTGTTATACATGACTTAAGGTTGCCTGTTTCAAATATGGTGTTAGCTTTAGAAATAGTAAACCCTTTGATAAAAGAAGAATACGCAAAGGATATTATATACAAAACGAATATTTCTATTAGATATTTATCAAACAAATTAGAATCTCTTTTGGTTGCCACACGAAGCAAAGAGGTGGAATTAAGAGCTAATAAAGTAAATATCAACCCTGATATGTTAAACGAGAGGTTAACCAATATCAAATTGGCTCTTTGCTATCGCTATACCAATAAAAAGTCAAGTATTAATCTTACCAACTTAGTGGAAAGAGAGGTAAACTTAGACTTAATGTTTATTGAGTCTATCTTAGCAAATTTATTAGAAAACAGTCTTAAGTATTCTAATGATGAGGTTATAATTGATATTAACATTTGTTTAAAAGGTGAAAATACCTTGGTTATGGATGTAAAAGATAATGGTTTAGGTATTGGCTCTAAAAACCACAAAAGTATATTTGAACAATATTTTAGAGTGGACGAGAAATATAAAAATGGCACAGGTATAGGCTTGAATTATTCACGTATTCTAGCAAAATTACATGGTGGTAATTTAATTTTAATTTCTAGTTGTTTGGGAGTAGGTAGCCACTTTAGAGCAACGTTAAATATTGAATAATATGGAGAAAAATAAGATAAAAGTTATTGTAGTAGATGATGATTTATTATTTGGAAATATGGTTTTAAATGGGCTTATTGCCATGGGATATGACGTTTTACATTTTTCATCATTAATCGGAATCAATAATACAATAGAGGAATTTAACCCTTCTATACTGTTACTAGATGTCGAAATTGGAGATAAAAATGGGATAAGTGAGTCGCTATCTATTAGAAACAGATACAGTCAATTACCTATAATATTTATCTCTGCAAGACCTTTTGACAAATACATTCAAGAGGCATTAATTACAACAGGAGCTGTATTCTTAAAAAAACCTTGTTCTATCATTGAAATTTCTAGCTATATTGATAAATTTGCAATAGTAAATAACAATAACAGTAACAGTAACAGTAACAGTATAGCTATTGGGACTTGTGAGCTCTTTACCGACACTAAAACTCTTCGGGATAACCTAACAGGTGATATACACAATCTTAAAACAAGAGAATTTGAAGTACTTTTGTTACTTGTCAAGAACAAAAATAAGATTACTGAAAATGAACAAATATCACAACATATAAACATTACTGATAATCAAGTGATTTACAATACAATTACTAGCATACGAAAGTATCTTACGAACAATGATTTTGCCACAATAATAAGCTATAAAAAAAGAGGTTATATGTTAAAGTTAAGGTAAGTGGAGGGTAATAAAACCTAAAACCACAGTCGCATTACTAGGGAATGTCCCTAAAAGGTATATATACTTATCTACAATCACTTATAGACTTTAAAATTTTGCAATTACCCCCATTTTAGCACTTTCGAGCCAAAATGGGGGTAATTGCAAAATTTCGTTTAACACTTTTTTGAAAAAAGTGAACAAAAACTCGCCTTCAGTTGCTCTTCGAGACAACTGAGCGCACAATTTTTACAAAATTGTGGGTAATTTCCGAAAACTTGAGGTTTTCGGAAATTACCTTTTAAAACGAGCAAAAACTCCTAAAGGCAAAGTCTTTTTATAATTATCAACAAAGAAAAGTTCACCAAATTCAATATTCTTAGCTCCAAAGATTTGCTCTAACAGACCCTTAGCTAATAATGCTGACAGACCCATAGAGTATAGATTAAACACTAAGAAACCACCATCAGACAATAGCTTCTCACAACTTACTAACAAGTCATAAATATCTTTCTCTAATATCCATTTTTCATTATCGGCTCCTCTACCATAAGCTGGAGGATCTAAGATAATACCTGTATACTTGCTTCCACGCTTAACCTCTTTATTTACAAATTTACGTGCATCCTCAACTATCCAACGTATATTGTTAAGTCCGCTAAGCTCCATATTCTCACGTGTCCAAGTCACCACTTGTTTTACTGAGTCAACGTGAGTAACTTCTGCACCTGCGCTTTTAGCCGCAAGAGTAGCACCTCCTGTATAAGCAAATAGATTAAGTACTTTAGCTTGCTTTCCCCCTGAAAGTTGCTCTTTTACAGAATCATAGATAAAATTCCAGTTGGCAGCTTGCTCAGGGAATATACCCACATGTTTAAAAGATGTAAGTCCTAGTCTCATCTTTATAACCATATCCTTATAGCGATAGTTAACATGCCATTGCTCTTTCATTCTAGGCTTTAGCATCCACTCACCACGTTCTTCGCTCTTTGCATCACGACGGAAATAAGCATCACTCATCTCATTCCACTTTTTGTCACTTAAAGATTTTTGCCATAAAGCCTGAGGTTCAGGACGTGCAATGACAAACTCGCCGAAACGCTCAAGTTTTTCGAAATTTCCACTATCTATAAGTTCATAATCTTGCCAATCACTAGGCGTAATAAGTTGTGATACCATTTGTATATTATTTTATAATTATTTTACAGCTATTTAGCTATTAAAAATTCTTTTAACTGTTCTTCTAGAGACATATAAGTGAAAGCCGTACATTTTGTTATCTCGGTTCCATCATAGTATTTTTGAGAGATAAGGCATTCAACCATAGACGATGAAAGTCCAAAGTTTACTTTAAGTTTTTCGAAGAATCGTAAACCTAAAACCACACCCTTTATTAATCTATCAGACACTTTCATTACAGGAGCTGCAAACCCCATGATACTAGCACTTAAGCTCATTAGCTCCTTATATGACAAATTTTCATTTGACACCACTAGTCTTTTTAAAGTTATGTCTGTATCTAAAACTTCTGTTACGGCTCTAGCTACATCCCTCACACCTACATAACCTGTAACTCCTGAGCTATAGAATTTATTTTTACGAGATAAAGTAGCTATTATTTTTGAAGAACTACTCTTTTGTAGGTTGCTACCTAATATTACAGAAGGGTTTAATATAACACCATTTAATCCCTCAAAGAAGGCTCTGTAGACTACATTTTCACAATAAAACTTACTACGAGAATAGCCACTCTTACCAACAAGGGAATCAAGTTCACAATTTTCATTTATGAGATTACTACCCTCTTTAGCTTCACCAAGGGTTGCAATACTACTTATATGTATAAATCGCTTAACCTCAGCTTTCTCAACCGCCCACAATACAGCTTTCGTAAGATCTAGATTACTATTTATATATCCTTTAGTATTTTTTGATAAGTCTACATTTGCTGCTGCATGCACAACAGCATCATAACCTACTAGAATCTCACTAAACTCCTCATAAGAATCTAACTCGACTTTATAGCTATTATAGGGCAAGTCTACACCCTCACGTTTTAGTAACTCATTAAGATTTGCTAATTTCTGCTCACTTCTAAATGATATGCCAACAGTTTTGCCTCTTTTTAATAGTTCACATACGATATGTGAACCTACAAGACCTGTAGCACCTGTTACAAAAACTTTAGCATAATTTATATTGTTATAAAATCCCATTACAAATAATAAATATATTACAAATTACTCCATAACAACTTCTTCCCAAATCCAAGCTTATTATCAGTAAGTTTTAACTTTGCAGGTTTCAGAACCCACAAATCCACATCCATAAATACTGCAAAAGGATATTTCTTAAGATACTCCTTTTTAGCATTCGCTATACCCGACTCAGCAGATTTGAAAACTTCACCTTCAATCTGTAACCCTTCTATCTGACCTACTATCTTAGTTTCTAAGACTATATTAGCTGCAACTGTAGGGTTATCCACCATGTTTTCTACATGCTTAGTACCCTCAGATGATGTAAATACAAAAACATTAGCCTCCTTTATATAAACATAAAAAAGAGCACAGCAACTAGGTATATTATCTTTAGAAATTGTCGCTAAGGTCATCACATGATGCTTAGAAATAAAATCTATAAATTTTGAATCTAACTCCATATCTATCAACTACTTTATAGGTACTGTTACAAGTCTCATTTTCAAAGAATCACTAGCAAAGGCCATACCTTCATCAGGAATTCCTGTACTCACTTCACTTATAACTTTATCTTTAACTAGGTTATAACTTTCTTTTTGCGAAGAGGTTATATCCTCTCCTTTTTCGTTAGACATCTTCAAAGGATCTATAGCTGTACCATTTTTCCATATCCTAAAGTCTAAGTGAGGACCTGTAGAAAGACCTGTACTACCTACATAACCTATCAAATCACCTTGAGAAACACGTGTTCCCACTCTTATACCTTTAGCATAACCTCTTAAATGCAAGTAACCTGACACATAACCTCTAGCATGCTTGATTTTTATTGTATTACCACCTCCACCAGAATATTGACAGAAAGTAACAACACCATCACCTATGGCTTGTACTGGAGTACCCGATGGAGCTGCATAATCTACTCCATGGTGAGGTCTACGTATACGTAACACTGGGTGAAGTCGTGAGTTAGAGAAAGTAGAGCTGATACGAGAATAACTTAAAGGAGCTTTCAGGAAAGCACTTTTTAAACTCTTACCCTCTTCATCCCAATAACCTTTAACTTTCTGACCTTTATCCATATACTCATAACGAACTGCATAATACTCCTTATCACTATGGCTAAAGATACTTCCCCAGATAGTACCTATACCTATGCTCTCACCATCTATGAACATTTCATCATAGACTACCTTAAATTTATCACCCTTTTGCATAGCATAGAAGTCTATACTCCATTGGAATACATCTGAAAGCATAGCTGCTAAAGCTGGGTTTAGTCCCTGATCTACTATAGCAACCCAAAGAGAGCTACTTATCTCAGCCTCCGCATATTTACGTTCAAGAACAACATCTTTCTCGCATTTTTTGAGTGTAAGACCCCTTGTAAAGTCTATCACAATATATTCTTTAACGGTGTGCTCGTAAATAAAGTATTGAAGCTTATTATTTTTATCTTTAAAAACATTGTATTTATTACCATGCCTAAAAGTTTTTAAATCGAAAACTCCCTCAGACATCAAAACTATACTATGCACCTCAGCAGATGTAACACCTTGTTTTTCTAATAGTCCTCCAAAGGTATCACCTCGTTTAACATCATCAGTTAATACATCTAAAGAATCCACACATATACCAAACATAAATTTAGGGACGTTACCACCTAATTCACTATTTGTTTCCCTACTTCTAGAAGCACCTCCCCTATTTGACAAATTACATTTAAACATAAGTATAGATACCGTAAGCACCATACATATTATTATTAATGCAATTGGCAACTTCTGCTTTTTATCCATTCTTTTTCTTCTTTAATTTTAGTTCATCAAATCCATTTCCATACACATTTGACACTAATGAGTTAGATATAAACGCATTATTATCAACATCACGCACTAGCTTACACAATTGAGCAATTTCTGTTCGTCTACAGTAAACCATAAGTATCTTTTGTGGGCTCCCCGTATATCCACCCTCTCCATGCAATATCGTAAGTCCTCTATTTGCTTTTCCTATAATTACAGGAGCTATTTCATCTGTATATTTTGATATAATAAACAATTGACAACTTTGACTTGTGCCTTGCATTACAAAATCTATTGTATAACCGACAACAGCAATAGTAATATAACCATAAATAATAGATGATATATTGTGGAATACGAAATATGTGCTTCCTATAATAAACACATCACACATCATAATAATCCTTCCAAGACTAACACTACGATACTTATTGATTATCAGAGCAATTATATCTGTTCCTCCTGTACTACCTCCCTGCATAAAACATATAGCAATACCTATACCGGCTAAGCCACCCCCAAGGATAGATGAAAGCAATTTATCATCTTGCAAACCCATAAGGTCTTCTGGTATTATTTTTTGCATTATACCTAAAGCAAAGGAATAAAAGAAAATACCATATATCGCTTTTATACCAAACTTTGGACCTATTATAAAAACAGCTACTGCTAATAAGACAACATTAATCACAATAAATGAAAGACCTACAGGAATCCCTTCTTCTCCTCCTACACTAGTCAGGAAATAGATTATTTGGCCGACACCTGTCATACCACCACCAATTACCTTTGCAGGCATTAGTATACCCATCCATCCAAACGAATAGATGATTAAACCTACAGAAATTAAAACATAGCTTTTAAATTCTGTTAAAATCTTCTTTGTTAAATCGGTCATAGCTTTCTTTATTGAGGGGAGTTCTAATAATTGGTTTTATTGAAAAACTGTTTTGATACAAAATGTATCAAAACAGTTTAACATGTATTTATTAACAAACAATATTAATAATTTTACCTTTTACGATAATAACCTTTTTAGGGGCCTTACCTTCAAGGTATTTTTGAGCATTTTCGTCATTAATAATCTGTTGCTCTATCTCTTTATTGTCTAAATCTAAAGCAAATTCTTTTTTGAAACGCATCTTGCCATTAAATGATACTGGGTAAGCAAACGAGCTTTCTACTAAATACTCTCCGTTATAAACAGGATAAGCAGCTTCACAAATTGAACCTTCTTTACCCATCAGACTCCAAAGCTCTTCTGTGATGTGAGGAGCAAAAGCACTAAGAAGTACTGCAAGTGGTTCTAACACCTCTTTTGAGTTGCATTTGCGATCTGAAAGTTCGTTTATACATATCATAAATGCACTGATAGAAGTATTGAAAGAGAAGTTCTCTATATCTTCACCAACTTTCTTAATACATTTGTGTAATGCTTTTAAAGCAGCTTTATCAGCAGCTACATCAGCAATATTTAAGCTACTTTCATTGTCAAAATACAATCTCCAAAATTTACGTAAGAACTTATAAACACCGTCTATACCATTAGTATCCCAAGGTTTAGATTGCTCAAGTGGACCTAAGAACATTTCATACATTCTAAGAGTATCAGCGCCATATTTCTCAACGATTAAGTCAGGATTTACAACATTGAACATAGATTTTGACATTTTCTCTACTGCCCAACCACAAACATATTTATCACCTTCTTCAAGGATAAATTCAGCATCGTTAAATTCTGGTCTCCACGCTCTGAAAGCCTCAATATCAAGAACGTCATTTCTTACGATATTAACATCAACATGAATTTCTTGTGTATCATATTGGTCTTTCAAAGAAAGAGAAACAAATTTATTTTCGTTTTTAAGTCTATATACAAAGTTTGAACGTCCTTGTATCATACCTTGGTTAACTAGCTTTTTAAAAGGCTCACTTTCGCATACATAACCTAGGTCATATAAGAACTTATTCCAGAAACGAGAATACATCAAGTGACCTGTAGCATGCTCAATACCACCTACATAAAGGTCTACATTTCTCCAGTATTCATTAGCTTCTGTACTTACTAAGGCTTCATTATTTCTAGGATCCATATATCTTAAATAATAAGCTGAAGAACCTGCAAAACCTGGCATAGTACTTAATTCAAAAGGCTCATTATTTACTGTATGCCAACTGTCAACACGTGCCAAAGGTGGCTCACCTTGCTCTGTAGGACCAAAGTTATCTATAGCAGGTAACTCCAATGGAAGTTGGTCTTCACTTAAAGGATAAGCGATATCATCTTTATAATAAATTGGGAAAGGTTCACCCCAATAACGTTGACGTGAGAAGATAGCATCACGTAAACGGTAGTTAATACATTTCTTACCTATATTTTTTTGTTCTAAGACCTCGAACATTTTTTTAATAGCATCTTTAACGTCAAGACCTGTTAAGAACTCTGAATTTATCAAAGCTCCCTCTTTTGCATCATAAGAAGCCTCATTTACGTCACCACCTGCAACTACAGGGATTATAGGTAAGTTAAAGTGTCTTGCAAAAGCCCAGTCACGAGAGTCATGTGCAGGAACTGCCATAATAGCACCTGTACCATAACCCATAAGTACATAATCACTGATAAAGATAGGAATTTTAACTCCATTGAAAGGATTAACACAGAAAGCGCCAGTATTTGCTCCACTAACACGCTTAACATCTGTCATACGTTCTCTTTCAGAACGTTTCTTAGTTTCTATGATATAATTTTCAACTTCCTCTTGTTGCTCAGCAGTAGTAATTTGCTTAACCCAAGGGTGTTCTGGTGCTATAACCATAAATGTAACACCAAATACAGTATCTGCACGTGTAGTGAAAATCTCTAAATCTAAATCAGTACCTTCAATGTTAAAGAACATTTGTGCACCTTCAGAACGACCTATCCAGTTTTTTTGAATTTCTTTTAAAGAGTCACTCCACTCTAATTTATCAAGACCTGTAAGTAAACGTTCAGCATAGGCTGTAACACGTAGAAGCCACTGTTGCATTAATTTTTGCTCAACAGGGAAACCACCTCTTACAGATAATCCGTCTTTAACCTCGTCATTTGCTAATACTGTACCTAAACCTGGGCACCAGTTAACAAGTGTTGCGGCTCTAAAAGCTAAACGATAATTTTGAAGTATATCTTCACGTTCTTTCTCTGATTTCTCAGCCCATTCTGTAGCTGTAAAGCTAAGGCTATTACTTTCTGCAACGTCTATATTTGCTGTACCATTAGCTTCGAACTCTTTAACAAGTTCTGCTATAGGTTCAGCTTTTTGTGTTTTATTATTGTAATAACTTGCAAACATCTTTACGAACACCCATTGTGTCCATTTATAATACTCCGTATCACAAGTTTTGATTTCTCTATCCCAGTCGAAAGAAAAACCTATTTTATCTAATTGTTCTCTATAACGAGCAATATTTTTTTCAGTTGTTACACGAGGATGTTGACCTGTTTGAATAGCATATTGCTCAGCAGGAAGACCAAAAGCATCATAACCCATAGGATGTAGCACGTTAAATCCTTTTTGACGCTTATAACGAGAATAAATATCTGAAGCTATATACCCTAGTGGGTGACCAACATGTAGCCCTGCCCCTGAAGGATAAGGAAACATATCTAAAACATAAAATTTTGGTTTAGAAGAGTCTATTTCAACCTTATAAGTTTTTTGTTCACTCCATTTTTTTTGCCATTTTTGCTCTATCTCGCTAAAATTGTATTCCATAAGTATAATTGAAAATAAATAATGTTATAAATCTAGTCATATTGAATTTAGCTTATAAAAACATTGTATACAACACACAAGTTTTACCATAACACTAAACCCCCACAAAGGTAAAACAAAATGACGAAAATTTACTATAATAATCTAAATAATTTACAAATTTTACAATTTTATTTACTTGTCTACTTTAAACTGATATTTTAGGGACAATTTAAACCTACTTCTTTATCAGGTAAGTATATAACGCAAAAAAAGGAGAGTCTCACGACTATCCTTTCCTTGTGAAGTCTTTTCGACTTCTAAACTACTAACCCAAACTTAAATAAATGAAGAAATTAAGGTTTTAAGAACAACCTTATATTTTATATTATTGTTTTATTACCAATCATTTATAAATCAAACGGTACAAGTCTTTCTTTTATTGTATAAATATTTACTACATGACAAAAATTCAAAAAAACCTCATAAATATATGAAATTCAATTAAATAAGTGTCTTAAAAATTTGTATAAGTCCCTGATTTTCAGTATCTTTATAGTTTAAAAACTATG
>JAWXTP010000100.1:0-10806 GCA_044433415.1 Rikenellaceae bacterium | reverse complement strand
ATGGTTATAAAGCTAAAAATTTCGTAAAAGCTGGACTAGAAGTCATAATACACATACTTGTAAGTGGCTATGAATCAAAATATAAGTTTAATGTGTTTGATTTTTTGTCATGTAGATAGCATTGTATTATATTTCCTCTAACATTGCATCAGTACCTTTGTCATGTAATTAAGAGGCAAAGAAAATGAAAAAAACATTACTATTATTAAGTTGTGCTATTGCTTATTTCAATAGCTATGCGCAATACCAAAGTAGACAACCTATCAACTTTCCAAAAGTGGGAGGTTATGAAGTACTGAAAGCAGACTTCCATACGCACACCATCTTTTCAGATGGTCAAGTTACTCCTTCAGAGCGTATAGTTGAAGCGTACAACGAAGGTTTAGATGCTGTTGCAATAACAGACCATTTAGAAATTCAAAGAAACGTAAAAGATGTTACAACATCAACAAATCGTAACAGATCTTATGAATTAACTATCCCTACAGCTGAGAAATTGGATATAATAAGTATCAAGGGATGTGAAATTACTCGTGTTGTTCAACCAGGACATTCAAATGCTATCTTTATAAAAGATGCAGAAGAAATATTTAACCCAACAAATAACGAAAACCCAGCAGATGCAGAAGGTTATGAAGAAGCTGTTAGAATAGCTAAGAAACAAGGAGGATTTATTTTTTATAATCACCCATTTCACCAACTAGCAGACGACAAAATCACAATGCCCAAAGAGGTGAAAAACTTGATTGAAACAGGTGATATCGAAGGTATAGAAGTTATAAACGGAGATCGTTTTTGTCAAGAAGGTTATGATTGGGCAATGGAAAACAATCTTACTATAGTTGCAAACAGTGATGCTCACTCTTCAATGCCAGTTTGTTTAAGACAACATGACATTACACATAGAGCAATGACTCTTGTTCTTGCAAAAGAACGCACACCAGAAGCAATTCTTGAAGCATTAAGAGCTCACCGTACGATAGTTCGTTGGAGAGAAACATTAATAGGTAGAGAAGAATTAGTAAAAGAGTTAGTTTCGACATGTTTACCTATGATAGATTATAGCATTGACGGACGAAACCTTACTTTTAAAGTAAAAAATATCTCATCTCAGAAATTTAGATTAGAGCCAATTAGTACTGACGATTTCTTTATTGCTCACCCTATGGTGTTAAGCGAGAATACAGAAACAATAGTTTCTACTAATATTAGTAGTACAATAGGTGATGAGTTTGTTATTCGATTTAGAGTTGTTAATGCTTGGAGCGACTATCAAAAACCAGTAATAGTAGAATATACATTCAGGGAACTTCTAAAAACTGGGTTTTAACGCTTTCGGATTTTAAAGCTTCATCTTTGAATTTTTATAAATACGCCGTGGGAACCACCACGCCTGTATTTATAAAACTCCAAATCTAAAACTTTAAAATTCGAAATCGAATAAAACCAGTTTCTAGAACTCCCCTTTAAAAAATAATAAAATGAAACAATTATTAATTCTAGTTTCTTTAGTAGCGTGTGCATTTTCTTGTACAAGTCAACCTGCTGTAAAACAAGAGAAAACTGCATCTAGACATAGTGTAAGCGAAATTAGAAATGCAATTTTTAACCCTTCAGATAGTGTAGTATTAGTTATTGCACATAGAGGAGAATGGCGTTATGCTCCTGAAAATTCAGTAGCAGCAATCGAACGCTCTATAGAATTAGGTGCTGACATTATTGAAATAGATGTTCAAAAAACAAGTGACGGAGTATTAGTATTGATGCACGATAACACAATAAACCGTACAACAACAGGTAAAGGTGCTATTAGTGATTACACTTACGCAGATTTACAAGCTCTTAGTTTAAGAAATGGTTGTGGTGCTGTCACTCGTAATAAAATTCCTACTCTTATTGAGGCTTTAGATGCTGTTAAAGGTAAGGCTTTAGTAAATCTTGATAAAGCTGATAAGTATTTTGATGAAGTATACGCTCTTTTAGATAGTACATCTACAATAGACTTAGTAGTTATGAAAGGTAGTGAGAAGCCTTCTATAGTAAAAGAGAAATATGGAAAGTATCTAGAGAAAATTATTTATATGCCTGTAGTTCACTTAGATGGTGAAAACGTAATGGACTTAATAGAGGAATATGAAAGAGAACTAAACCCAGAGGCTTATGAATTAGTATACACTAACCCAAACAACCCTATTGTGAAACCTATTGCTGATAAATTACATGCAGCAGGTAAAACGGTGTGGTTTAATACTTTGTGGGAAACTCTAGCTGGTGGCTATGATGATGATGCAGCTTTAGAGGATGCAGATGGTGTATATGGATATCTAATAAGAGAGTTAAATACTAGAATGATACAGACAGACCGTTCTGAGCAGTTGTTAGAGTATTTAAGGACTAATAATTTACACAAATAATATAGACTTACAAAAATTAAAAATTATAAAAATCAAATCTATGAAATTAACATCTACTACATTTAAATCATCAGCTAAGATGATGCTTATGTTTGTTTTGTTTTTAACATCAGTTTCTGCATTTGCCCAAGCTAGTGGTAAAATGAGAGGTCGTGTTATAGACACTAATGGTGAGCCTGTCTTTGCCGCAGGTGTTGCTGAACAAAACGCTTCAAACGCAGTTTTTACAAATGAAAACGGAGAGTTTGAATTAAACTTAAAAAACACAAAAAATGGCATTTCTGTTATCATGTCAGGTTATGATATTGAAAGTCGTGAATATACAGCAGAGCCCGTTATCATTACATTAACAAGTTTAAACTTAGAAATGGATGAAGTGGTTATCGTTGGTTACCAAAAGATGCGTAAGGGCGATATCACAGGATCTGTAGCTAGTGTAAAATCTAGTGAACTTAACCTAACAACACCTACTGTTGGACAAGCCTTAGTTGGTAAAGTTGCAGGTGTGCAAATTTCACAAGTTAGTGGTGCGCCTTATGAGAGCACAAAAATACGTGTGAGAGGTACTTCTTCAATCAACGCAAGTTCTGACCCTTTATATGTTATTGATGGTTACCCATCAAATAACGACCTAAACTTAAACCCAGAGGATATTGAATCTATCGAAATTCTTAAAGATGCTGCATCTGCTGCTATCTATGGTTCTCGTGCTTCAGGTGGTGTTGTTTTAATCACAACTAAACGTGGTAAAGTTGGTAAACCTGTTGTTAGCTATGACTACCAATTAGGAATTAACTCTCTTGCTCGTAAAGTAGATATGCTTAACTCAGCAGAGTTTGTAGACCTTTATATTGATGCTCACAATAAAGCATATAAAGACTTACTTGTTAACTCAGGAAAATCTTGGGATGATTCTTATATGTTAGATTCTAACGCACAACGTACTGAGCGTATTGGTTACTATTCTTCATCTGCAAATATCCCTGATAGCTTTTATGACTTCTCTACTGGTAAAGCAAAAACACAGGCTTATGATACAGACTGGCAAGACGAACTTTACAGAACAGCTCTTAATCACCGTCACGTGTTATCTGTTAATGGTGGTAGTGAAAATGTACAGTATAACATATCAGGTTCTTTCCAAGATCAAGAAGGTATTATGTTGGGAACTGATCAAGAGACTTTTACTTTAAGATCAAATATCGACGCTAAAGTTAGTGATAAGTTTAAGATAGGTACTAACATGTCATATACTCACACAACAAGTAATGAAGTTTCTACAGGTCGTTTCCACCAAAGTCCAACAATGGCAGCTTTAGTTTATCTTCCTATTTTCTCTGCTTATAACGAGGATGGTTCTTACAAAAAATACGAAATGGCTTCTATGTCTTCTGAGTATGCGTTCCAAAATAATATTGAGAATCCATTAGCGTTAGCAACTGAGATTAAAAATTATAGACAAACTACAAGAACCACAATTAACGTGTTTGGTGACTATGAAATTATCCCTAACTTATCAGCTAAGCTATCGTTAGCTACTTATAAGTATGATGAAAAATATGAATATTATCGCCCAACAAGTTTAACTTACGGTACTAATGCTCCATATTCTGATGCAGCTATAGCAGCTTCAAGTGCTACAAGTATAATGAAATTCGAAGAAGACTACCTTGCTGAGTTTACATTAAACTATAACTACAAGAAAAATGATACATCTTTCAGCTTATTAGGTGGTGCTTCAGCTCAGAAAAATGCTACAGATATCATTGATGTTGATGCTACAGGTTTTGAAAATGATAAAATCCAAGATATAATCGGTGGTGGTGAAGATCCAAGTGATTTTACTGAGGGAGGTTCAACAGGTAAATCTGCTTATACTTTACTTTCTGCTTTCGGTCGTGCTAATGTTGGTTACAAAGATCGCTACCATGCTACTGCAAGTTTCCGTGCTGATGGTTGTTCTTTATTTGGTCCTAGCAACCGTTGGGGTTATTTCCCATCAGTATCTGCTGGCTGGACAATTTCTGAAGAAGATTTCTTTGTTAACGCTATCGGTAATCAAGCAAATCTTAAATTACGTGCTAGCTGGGGTCTAAGTGGTAATAATGGTATTGGTAATTATAACTACCAACAAACAATGTCAAAAAATGCAACAGCTATAGGTGGTTCTATCGTTACAACTATGTACCCTGGTAGCTTCTGTGATGATGACTTAGGTTGGGAATCTACTTCTCAAATGAACCTTGGTTTTGACTTATCTTTATTCCGTGGTAGATTATCTGTTATGGCTAACTACTACAATAGTGAAACTTTCAACCTTCTTTATGAGCAATCTATCTCTGCTATCTCTGGTTCTACTTCTATGCTTACTAACCTAGATAACTCTAGAATTAGAAACCGTGGTATTGACCTTCAAGTAGATGCTAAAGTTATATCGGGTAAAGATTTTAACTTAAATGTAAGTGCTAATGTTTCTGTTAACCGCAATAAAGTTATGGACTTAGGTGAGTCTGGTACTATCCTTACTAGTGGTGCTGAACGTTCTTATGTTACTCACATCACTCAAGAGGGCTCTCCAATTGGTATGTTCTATGGTTATAAAGTTGCAGGTATGGTAACACAAGCAGATATGGCATTAATCGCTATGGATGATGATTATTACGATAGCTCTTCAAAAAATTTCCCAGCAGGTTATGAGTTAAAAGGTCCTGCAAGATCTACTGCTCAAACTACAGCTTTACAAGAAGGTGACCTTTATTTTGAAGATATTACAGGTGACGGTATCGTTGATGAAAATGACAAACAAATCATAGGTTCTCCTTATGCAGATTTTACATTTGGTTTTAATGTTAGTGCTGATTACAAAAACTTTGATTTCTCTGCTTCTTTCAATGGTTCTGTAGGTAATGATATCCTTGATGGTCAATGTTACTATCTGTTTAATATGGAGGGTTCTGGTAACCAATACCAAGATGCTGCTTACCGTTATGTAGATTCTTCAAATCAAGGTAATGGTATTGTTTACCGTGCATCACGTGGTGGTACTCAAAGTAATAGTACACGTCTTTCAGACTTCTACCTTGAGGATGGTTCTTACCTTCGTTGTACAAACATTACTTTCGGTTACACATGGAGCAACATTTCTAAGTTAACTAAGAATGGTATCTCTAGCCTTCGTGCTTATGTAGCATTAGATAATCCTTTCACTTTCCAATCTTACCGTGGTTATAACCCAGATGTAGATTATGGCTCAGGTTCAAGTTTATCTCAAGGTGTGGATTACGGTATGTACCCACTAATGAAATCAACAAACCTAGGTGTGAAATTAACTTTCTAATTTTTGTTAAAATATATAATTAAATAACATAGGGAATCTCTAAAAATTGAATTTTCTACATAAAGGTTCAATTTTTAGAACTCCCAAATCGAAAATAGACAATGAAAAAAATAGCAATATTAGCAACAATAGCATTAAGTATGTCTTTGAGTTCTTGTTCAGATTTTTTACAAGAAGACAATCCTAATTCAATACCAACAACTTCTTACTTCTCTCTTGAGAGTGATGTTGAAACAGCAGTTTTAGGTATCTATGGACAAATTCGCAATTCTTACTGTATGGGTGAAAGTAGTTTTGCTTATACTGAGGAGCGTTCTGATAATGCAGGTAGAACAGATAATCAATCATCTTCTGGTGAACCTTTCCAATTTACAGATTTCTCTCTTTCTCCAACAAATACTTACTTAAAGAGCCACTGGACAGCGCTTTATACAGCAGTATCTCGTGCTAATTATGTTTTGACTTACATGGATAATGTAGTTTATGCAGATGATGCAAACAAAGTAAACCACCGTGCTGAAGCTCTTTTCGCTCGTGCTTATGTTTACTTTCACCTAGTACGTAAATGGGGTGATGTTCCATTGATAACTAAGTATACTGACATTTACGATGAAATCGTAGCTAGCACAAAACGTGATCCTAAAGAAGAGGTATATGCGCAAATCGTTGCTGACCTTACTGAGGCCTTAAATTGTACTCTTCCTGATATTCAGCTAACTACAGGTAAAGGTAGAGCTTGTAAAGTAGCAATTAATGCTCTTTTAGGCCAAGTTTATCTAACTATGGGTTGTGTTTTTGACACAGATAATATTTCAAACTTTACAAATGCTAAAAAATATCTTGAGGCTGCTTACGCAATGCGTAGTTTTGGAAGTTTAACAGAGATTAACTATGAAGATGTATTTGATGTTGATCAAAAAAATACAAATGCTGAGATTATTTATCAAGTAGTATATATTCAAGGAGATGTTACTTATAGCTCTTCAAATGCAAGAACAAATCAATCGACAGGTGTTTCTATAAACTCTCAATATCCTTCTTCAGGTAGTGGTAGAAATGTTATGCTAGACCTTGTAAAAGAATATGAAGAAGGTGACGTTCGTTTTGATTACTCTTTATATTATGTTGAAGATCGTAGTGAGTGGAATAATACTAAATTCCGTGATGCTAGTGATGCTGCTGGCACAAATGGTTATGGTGGAAATGACTATATCTTAATGAGATATGCAGATGTTATGTTGATGCTTGCAGAAGCAGAGATGTATTTAGGTAATGATGCTAACGCTATTGAAATTCTTGATGAAGTTAGAGAGCGTGCAGGTCTTCCTTCTTATGCTGAGTCTATGCAAAATTCAGATTATGCAACAGCATATCCTACATTAAAATTAGCTATCTTACACGAACGTCGTGTTGAACTTGCTTTTGAAAATCAAAGACTTTTCGACTTACTTCGTGCATTTGATGAAACTGAGTTCCCTGCATTCTTTAAAGCTAAAGACCAAAACAATTATAGTAACTCTTCATTAGCAAACTGTGGTTCTAAAGATATTTATTATCCAATTCCTTTTGATGAGGTTAAGTTAAACTCAGAACTTATGTATCAAAATCCCGGGTATTAGGGAGCTAGGGAGCTTTAGCGACCGGCAATAACATCGGGATGGCTTTTCCCAATAACGGCTCATATTTGCGACCTTTTTTAAAGTTTCAATACTCACAACCTCGAGGTTGCTCCGTTTAAAACTTCAAAAAACGCCGCAAATATGAACCATTCTTGAAAAAAGCGGACAATCCGTTTCCTGCCCTATGCAGGTCAAAATATTGCAAATTAAAGTGAGGTTTTGGTTAAAAAATTATTAGAGTATTGTGTTGAAAAGACTAGCTGTAATCGTAATAGAGGAGGCTAGTCTTTTCGTAATTTTAAATAAAAAATTATGAGATTTAATGAATTAGTGAAACTGGCGGTGTTGACGTTAGCACCTGTTGTATTTTGTAGCTTTGATAAAGCTGGAGGTGAACCTGTTTTAAAAGAAACGGAAGGTTGGAAAATAGACTCTATTGCACCAGGTTATATATTGTATAGCTTTTTAGGTGAGTATGAGCCTTATGGTTCAGGTCAAAGTGTAAATGTACTAGAGTTTGATTTAAATGTTGAGGGCAATACCTTAGGGTTACTATTTGTAGAAGAAGGTGATTCTTTGTCAAGTGTTGCAGGTAGTTTAGGTTCTTTTGCAGGAATAAATGGAACGTATGAACCTGATGGTTCGTATTTTAAGGCGGACGGTAAATTTTATATTCAAAATGAATTGCCAGAGGGTGATTTACGTTTCTGGAAACATGAAGGAGCCCTGTTTTTTGATAACAATTCGGATAATTTGACTATCTCTTATTGTACGGATGAAGAGTATAGATCTTCACCTTTTCAGAATATTATATCAGGTTCACCTATGTTAGTAGATAATTATAATCCAGTAGGTGAGTCTTTTGTAAGTGATACTGTAGGGATATCTTTAAATTCTTTGGAATATGAAGATTATAGAAGACACCAAGGTGTGCGCCACCCACGTACTGCTGTGGCATTAACAGATGATGGAAAGTTGCTTCTTATAACAGTTGATGGTCGTCAAAGACCACAGCTCGCCGCTGGTATGTCAGCAAAGGAGTTAACCCAGTTTATCGTTAAGTATTTTGCACCAAAATCAGCCTTAAATATTGATGGAGGAGGCTCTACAACAATGTGGATAGATAATTATAATGCTGATGGCTCAGGAGTTGTTAACTATCCAACTGATAATAAAAAGTTTGACCACTATGGTCAACGTCGAGTAACGACATTTGTGTTGTTGAATAGAAAATAATTTGTTGTTTGTTAGTATAGTAATAGTTATTCTATAAAACAAAAACCGTGACACTTACCTGTATCACGGTTTTTGTTTTATATGATTTTGTAAATATTATTTACGTTTAACTTCGATTTGGTCGTAACCTTCAACGATATCGCCTACGTGAATATCATTGTAGTTTTCGATGTTAAGACCACATTCTAAGCCTGATACAACCTCTTTTGCGTCATCTTTGTAACGTTTAAGAGATGCAAGTTTACCAGTGTAAACAACGATACCATCACGGATTACGCGTACCTTAGTCTCACGTTTGATTTTACCTTCACGTACCAAACATCCAGCAATTGTACCAACTTTTGTGATTTTGAATGTTTCCATAATCTCTACAGAACATACAACTTCTTCACGGTATTGAGGAGCTAACATACCTTCAATAGCATCCTTAATTTCGTTGATAGCATCATAGATGATAGAGTAAGTTCTAATCTCAATTTCTTCTTTCTCAGCAAGACGACGAGCAGAAACCGAAGGACGAACTTGGAAACCTATGATTACAGCATTTGATGCAGCAGCTAATAATACATCACTTTCAGAAATCTGACCTACAGCTTTGTGGATAACGTTAACTTGAACTTCCTCTTTAGATTGTTTGATTAAAGAGTCAGTAAGTGCCTCTACAGAACCATCCACGTCACCTTTAACGATAACGTTAAGTTCTTGGAAGTTACCAATTGCGATACGACGACCAATTTCATCAAGAGTGATATGTTTTTGAGTCTTAAGGCCTTGCATACGTTGAAGTTGCTCACGTTTGTTAGCTAAATCACGAGCAGATTTATCATCTTCCATAATATTGAAAGCATCACCTGCCTGAGGAGCTCCGTTAAGACCTAAAACTAGTACTGGAGTAGCTGGTGCAGCTTCAGTAACTCTCTTACCACGTTCGTTAAACATAGCTTTTACACGTCCTGTGTGTATACCCGATAACATAGTGTCTCCAATTTTAAGAGTACCACCTTGTACAAGTACTGTAGAAGTGTATCCACGACCTTTATCAAGTGAAGATTCAATTACAACACCATTAGCACGTTTATTAGGGTTTGCTTTAAGCTCTAAAAGTTCAGCTTCTAATAGCACTTTTTCAAGTAGTAAGTCAACGTTAAGACCTTGCTTAGCAGCAACTTCTTGACATTGGTATTTACCGCCCCATTCTTCAACAAGGTAATTCATAGCACCTAGTTGTTCACGTATTTTGTCAGGATTTGCACCTGGTTTATCTATTTTGTTGATAGCAAAAACAATAGGCACACCAGCCGCAGAAGCGTGGTTGATAGCCTCAATTGTTTGTGGCATCACTGAGTCGTCAGCAGCAATAATAATAATTGCAATATCTGTAACACTAGCACCCCTAGCACGCATAGCTGTAAAGGCTTCGTGACCTGGAGTATCAAGGAAAGTGATACGACGACCATCTTCAATTTTTACACTATATGCACCGATGTGCTGTGTAATACCACCTGCTTCACCTTCTATAACTTTAGATTTTCTGATAAAGTCAAGTAAAGATGTTTTACCGTGGTCTACGTGACCCATTACAGTTACGATAGGTGAACGTGGTAGTAAGTCTTCTTCTTTATCAACATCAGCAGTGATAGACTCTTGGATTTCAACAGAAACAAACTCACATTTGAAACCAAATTCCTCAGCTACAACAACTAGAGCTTCAGCATCTAGACGTTGGTTAATAGAAACCATTAAACCTAGGTTCATACAAGCAGTGATGATTTCAGTAACTTGTACGTCCATCATTTTTGCTAAATCACTTACTGTTACAAACTCTGTAAGTTTAAGTGTGTTGCGTTCTTGCTCTTGACGCTCTTGCTCCTCGTTAATACGTTGGTTGATAGCTTCACGTTTGTCTCTACGGTATTTAGAGCTTTTTGTCTTGTTACCTTTTGATGTTAAACGTGCAAGAGTATCTTTAATTTGTTTTTGTACTTCCTCGTCAGTAACCTCAGCTTTTACAATAGGTGCTTTGCCTTTTTTCTTAGCATTATTGTAGTTATTATTTGCGTTACCTCCTGGTCTGTTGTTGTTATTACGGTTTTGACCGCCCTGACCGCCATGTTGGTTGTTGTTACGATTTTGACCGCCTTGACCACTATGTTGGTTGTTGTTACGTTGTCCGCCTTGACCGCCATGTTGGTTGTTATTG
>JAWXTP010000099.1:0-10837 GCA_044433415.1 Rikenellaceae bacterium | reverse complement strand
AAATTCACTCTACCGTGAATACTAAGAAATAGCAATAATGTTTCGACAACAAAGTCACTCCTCCATTTATTAAGTAAAGTGACGGAGTTCTTTAAAGTTGAAATAATTATTGACGTTAATTACTTTTGTACCTGATTTTTTACTTCCATAAGACTTAGTGATATTAGCCTTAAAGATAGTAAAAATCAGGGACTTAAGCAAGAAAAATAACATTTATTTTACTGATAATCAGTACGTTAAATCAAAGTTTAACGGAGTACTGAATCATTAATGATGCGACAAGCGACTAAATATTGCTAAAATCTTTCACAAAATCTTTTGTAAAATTTTCTCAGAATTTTTAGCCGCTTGTCGCGACCCCTTTGACCTCTTTGACCCCTTTGACCCTCCAATAATCTTTCCAGCAATCTTTCCACGCTTGTCGCTCACAGTAAAGTCTTATAGTATAAAAAAGTCCAGTGAATTATGTTCACTGGACTTTTAAGTCAATTTAAAACAGAAGTCTAATAATAAATTTGACCAGTTTTTTTCCAATACCTTAGTATAAAGAAACCAAAAATCATACCTCCTAAGTGAGCAAAGTGAGCAATGTTGCTGCTAGCATCAGCTAGACCTAGATACAACTCTATAAGAGCATAACCTAGTACAAAATATTTCGCTTTCATAGGAATAGGAGGAATTAATAGCATAATCCTATCATTAGGGTGCATCATGCCAAATGCTAGTAATATTCCAAATATAGCCCCTGAAGCCCCTACTGTTACTGTGTCTATATTGCGTGCCATAAGTCCGTTTGCAGCATTAATAGCAGATTGTATGTAGTTTGCATTTTCAGGCATTTCATACCAATTATTCAAAAAGTCTTCTTGAACAGCTATACCCTTGAAGTTGTCTACAACTAGAGCGTCAAACATTTCAGGAGTAGGGTTTGATAAGAAGGCTGCGACACTTTCCTGTACGCTAGATATTTCTAAAGCAACAATGCCACTGTGAAGAAGTGCTGCACCTATACCACAGATAGTGTAATATATCAAGAAGCGTTTACTGCTAATCTCAAATTCTAGAAGTTTTCCAAACATCCATAGAGCAAACATATTTGAAAAAAGGTGAGCAAAGCTACCGTGCAAGAATATATGAGTAAAGATTTGGTAAACTCTAAACAACGGAGAACCGAAGTAGTGAAGTCCTAGGTGTTCGGTTATTAATGCGCCCATTCCATTAGGAAGTAACGATTGTAGGCCATAGATTACAATATTTATAACAAGTAACCCTTTTACGATTGGAGGTGTGTTAAATTGATTCATAAATTATAAGTAATAGATGTAAGAGAATTTATCTAAAAACAAAAAAGCAACTACTTTTGGTAGTTGCTTTCATAAAGTGGGAACAATAGGATTCGAACCTATGACCCTCTGCTTGTAAGGCAGATGCTCTGAACCAACTGAGCTATGCTCCCTTTATTATTGCGTTACAAAAGTAGATATAAATTATATAACTTCCAAATATTTTAGCAACTTTTTTTAAATATTTTTCGTTTTTTATTGTAACTGATTGATATATAGGTTGTGTTAAAAATGGAGTTTTTGCTAAGAAAGTTCAAAAATCTCCATTTTTAATATCTTTTTTACACTACTTAAGAACATAAAATATTAGATAAAACTATCTAATTCCTCTTTTATTTAATTCCGCGGCGTATTTTCTAGCGTTTGCAGAATGTTCTTTTAATGATCGCGCAAATATATGTTTTCCTGAAAGGTCACTATCAGCGCAGAAATAATAGTAAGAGTGTTCCTCAGCATTTAGCACAGCATCTATAGCAACGATAGGAGGTGTGCAAATAACCCCAGGAGGTAGTCCTGTATTTTTGTAGGTGTTGTAAGGTGAATTAACCTCTAAATGACGAAGAAGGATTCGTTTGATAGTAGGATCACCTAATGCGAATTTTACTGTGGGGTCAGCCTGTAAAGGCATGCCTACTTTTATCCTATTTAAATATACGCCTGCTATGCGTGGCATTTCAGCGTTGTATTTCGATTCTTCAATAACAATAGAAGCAAGAGTTGATACTTCATGTTTTGTTAAGCCTAGTTCCTCTAGCTTTTCTTCACGTGAAGATGAACTCCAGAAACGGTTATATTCTTTTTTCATACGTCTTAGGAAATCTTCTCCTGATGTATTCCAGTAGAATTCGTAAGTGTTAGGTATGAAAAGTCCCATAATTGAAGTTTTGTCGAAACCTAATGAGGCTATTAAAGTGTCATTGTGAATTGCCTTTATAATCTCAGAAGAGTCAGCTTCTATATAGTTTGAAACTACAGAAGCAATCTTTTTATCATCTCTAATATTGTTAAAAGTGACCTTTACAGGGGTTTGTTTACCTCCAACTATGATAGAAAATAATTCTTTGTATGTAAGGTCTTTTTTTATTGTAAACTTACCAGGTCTAATCCTTGTAGATTCAAAATGTTTAGCAACGTTTGCATATTCACTGCTATCACTAATGAAGCCTGTACTTATAAGATTATTAACCTGTTGTTCAAATGTTGTACCTGTTGGAACAAAGAAATCTCCCTCTTGTAGGGTCACCTTTTTAAAGGCATAATTATAGTATAACATACCATTAACAACGACAAAACCTAAAGCGATCATAACTATTAAGGATGCAACTGCACCAATAATTTTATACGATTTTTTCATAATTTATTTGTATTATATTAAATTTTTATTACTTTTGTGCCTGGGTAAGTCTTACACGACCAGCTCCTGTACAATCCCCCAGGATCGGAAGATAGCAAGGGTACTATGGTTGAGCGGTGCGATGTAAATAGCTTACCCTTTTTTTATTCTATTACTATCTTCACATTCTTAGAGGATGTTCTTACTTTTAGCCAATCTTTAATTAACTCTTGATTTTCATCTGACAGTTCCTGATTCTTACTTGGTAAACTTACAAAACAAGTCACTACAGTGTCTGTAGATTGCCCTTTTATGTTAAAGATAGGTGTTTTAGAAATTCCTAATTTTAGGTTTTTTATACCTGAGATAGCACTAAATTCTTTTACAATATCTTGTACAGGGACATGTTCCTTTTTGTATTTGTTTACTTCGTCAGTTAAATACTCAATTTCGCTTTCTTTTTGTTTTATTATTTCTTGCGAGAAAGATTGGAGTTTATCCAACGATTTTATAGTTGTAGACACTAAGGTCGTGTCACCCATAGATTGCTGCTTAATAGATAGTTCAGCACCTTTTAGGTTGTAGGCAGCAAGTTGGTTTTGTATGGTTTGCATAGCATCATCAGAGATAGCTTTCCCTATAAGAGTAACTTCTATACTTTGTTTTTTTGTGGAGTAAGAGCAACTATAGTTGATTACTTGTGTGTCCTTAAACTCAAAAGCATTTTCTACATAGTGTTTGGTGTTGGCTTTAAATGTTGTTTCATTTACAATGTTTATAGCTAATAAGATACTAGGAACGATAACTATTATGGCTATTGCTCCCATGATACGTTTAATTTGGCGCTCTCTAACAGGATTTACGAAAGTTTTCTTTTTATATTTCAAAAAACGCACTAAGCTATAGGTTGCAAGAGATATAAAGATGGAATTTATGAAGAATAGATATAAAGCTCCAAAGAAATATTCCATATTTAGGTTTGCTATACCAAATCCTGCTGTACATAGAGGAGGCATAAGTGCAGTAGCAATAGCCACACCAGGAATAACAGGGCTAGTTCTGTCTTTTCTTGATTGAGCTACTATGCCTGCAAGACCTCCAAAGAAGGCTATTAAAACGTCCCATGTTGTAGGTTGCGTACGTGAAAGAAGTTCACTTTGAGCAATAGTCAAAGGTGACATAAAGAAGTAGGTGGCAGACACAAGAAGGCTTATGACTACAGCAAATGCAAAGTTGCGTAGCGCTCTTTTAAGTAATTCAAAGTCGTTAATAGCCACTGCTAATCCTGTTCCAAGTATGGGTCCCATAAGTGGTGAAATTAACATCGCTCCAATTATTACCGCAGAAGAATTTGTGTTTAAGCCTATAGATGCTATATATGTTGCAAATATAAGAATCCAAAGGTTCGTCCCCTTAAAGTCGACACCCTTTACGATATTTTCTACTACTTCATCTTCATGTGCATTGTCAGTAGATAAGTCGAATTTTTCTTGTAAGAATTCGAGTATTTTACTCTTTATAGTCTCTATTTTTTCCATCTTTCGTAGTTTTTGTTTTGTTGCCCTCTATAACAACAACAAATTCTCCTTTGGGAGGTTTGTTTGTGAAATAATCTATCAGTTCACTAGCAGTTCCCCTAACTGTAGTTTCAAATTTTTTGGTTAATTCTCTACTTGCCGAAATCATAGGGTTGTGAGTGAATATTTCGTTAATCATTTCTAGGGTTTTAATAACTCTATGAGGAGATTCGTATAAAATTATTGTCCTTTTCTCTTCGCTAAGTGATGTAAGTATTGTTTGTTTCCCTTTTTTGTGTGGCAAAAAGCCTTCAAAACAGAATTTGTCACATGGGAAACCGCTATTTAGTAAAGCAGGAACAAATGCAGTTGCTCCAGGTAGAGTTTCAACGTCGATTTCTTTTTCTAAACACGCACGAACTAGTAAAAACCCAGGGTCTGAAATGCCTGGTGTTCCAGCATCAGAAACTAAAGCCACATCTTGACCACTAGCAATACGTTGAGTTATAGTTTCAACAACGTTATGTTCGTTAAATTTGTGGTAAGGCATCAAAGGCTTCTTTATTTCATAATGTTTAAGTAAAACCGAACTCGTGCGAGTGTCCTCAGCAACAATTAAATCTACTTCTTTTAAAATTCTCAACGCTCTAAGAGTTATATCTTCAAGGTTACCTATAGGTGTTGGAACTATATATAATTTAGCCATTTTTGATTTTATTACATTATTTTTGTTGCTAATTTCTCAGCGATGATACTTAAAGTTTCTTCGTTACTTTGTTGACTAGAGAATGTTTCTTGTAGATATATAATAGCCTCATCAAAATCTGTGAATTGAGATATCCTAATAATGAATTCGTTATAGTCTGAAACGTTACCTTCAAATAATTCAGATGTTATTCTAGCTTTTTCTGTTTCTGAGAAATTTAAGTCTTCATCTTTTTCGAAAAACTCATTGTCATTAGTATACACAATTTTGTCCTCATTAGATATAGGCTCAGTATCGTTACAATCTATATTTAAATCATCTGTAGAATCATCATCCATAATCTCCCCAATAATAAACTTAACATCATCCTCATAACTATCGTCAGTTTCATCAGATTCATTTTCTTGACTTCCCTCTTGATTTAAACGTACTTCTTCCGTAAAAGATTGTTCCGCTTCCTGTGTATTAGTTTGCCCAGTTTCGCATTCTGTATTTTGTTCAATTTCAAAAATAGGGTCATTATCTTCTTCTTCTTCTTCTTCTTCTTCTTCTTCTTGAATAGGAGATTGTTCTACTTTTGTCTTGTAATCATCTGTCGTTTCGTTAAAGGTAATATCTATCTTCTCTTTAGCAATATCGCCTTCACTATTTAAATAAAACTCTTCAACAACAATTTCATCCTCCTCACTCTCGTCTTCTTTATAATCTTCTTCTTCTTCCTCTTCTTCTTGAGAATTTTCAGTGATTACTTCTTCTTTACTATCTTCTGTAGTTCCGATATGAGTATTTTCTATTTCAAAGGTACAGTCATCATTTAAATGAACAGTCTCAAATCTATCAAGTTCAATTTCAATATCATCAGTATCAGATATGCCATAAACAGATACTTCTATTGCAGGGTTTTCTTTTTTAGGAATAATATTTATTGTTGGACTTGTTAGAACAGTATCGTAAATATTACGAACTGCATCTAAAGCAGCTTTTTTATCTAGATTTGTAAATCCACCATTATCTTCTACAGAATCTATAATTAGATCTATAATGCTTAATTGTTCTTTTAATTTAGATATCATAAAATGCGTGATTATTGATTATATTTTGAAAAATAACAAGAATTTATGAACAAAAATCGTTATTCTTTTGGCATAAAGATAAAAAAATATCTTTTATAAATTAATATCCATTTTAATTTTATTATTTTTGTAAAGTTGAATGTTGAGTTATATCCAATTCTAAAAGAATGATTATGGAGGGTAACTTAGTGGTTTATAGGGCTTTATGCTTAATGTGTTTAAAGAAAATATAATTATAATAAAATGGAACAATATCATAAATTATTACGTCATATACTTGACAATGGAACAAAAAAAGAAGACAGAACAGGTACAGGTACAATAAGTGTTTTTGGTTATCAAATGCGTTTTGATCTTTCTCAAAATTTTCCACTGTTAACAACAAAGAAGCTGCATTTACGTTCAATAATTTATGAATTATTGTGGTTTCTAAATGGAGATACAAATATTAAATATTTGAATGACAATAGAGTAACCATTTGGGATGAGTGGGCTGACGAAAATGGCGACTTAGGACCTGTCTATGGGCATCAATGGCGTAGTTGGTTGGGTGCTAATGGTGAAACCTTTGATCAAATCACTCAGGTTGTTGAAATGATAAAGAAAAATCCTGATTCTCGTCGTTTAATAGTTTCAGCATGGAATGTGTGTGAGGTTGAAAAAATGGCGTTACCTCCTTGTCATACTATGTTCCAGTTTTATGTAGCAAATGGCAAGCTGTCATGTCAGCTGTACCAGCGTAGTGCAGATGTGTTCTTAGGAGTGCCGTTTAATATTGCATCTTATGCGCTATTGACTATGATGGTAGCCCAGGTTACAGGTTTAGAAGTTGGTGAGTTTGTGCATACTTTAGGCGATGCTCACCTGTACTTAAATCACCTAGATCAGGTTAATGAGCAGTTAAGTAGAACTCCAAGACCTCAACCTCAGATGGTAATTAATAAGGATGTGAAGGATGTGTTTAGTTTTGACTTCTCGGATTTCAAACTAGAAGGTTACGACCCTTATCCAGCAATTAAAGCACCAATTGCAGTATAGCGTAAAGAAAATAATTAGAAAAGATGAATAATAATATATCAATAATAGTAGCAACGGCTAAGAATTGGGCTATAGGTCTTAATAATGAGCTTTTATGGCATATATCTACAGACCTTAAAAGATTCAAAGCTCTAACAACAGGGCACTCCATTATTATGGGGCGTAAAACTTATGAGTCTATAGGGAGGCCTCTTCCTAAGAGACGTAACATTGTCATCTCTCGTGATGCAGAACTTAAGATAGAGGGTTGTGAGGTTTATAATACTATAGAAGCTGCTTTGGAAGCTACACAAAACGAAGAGGAAGTTTTCGTTATTGGTGGTGCGGAAATATATAAGCAGACTATAGGCGTGGCATCAAAAATTTACCTTACTCAGGTTATGAAAAGTTATGAGGCTGACGCTTTTATTCCAGAGATAGACTTCTCAATGTGGAAGGAGACTTTTAGAGAGTCTCATATAGATGAAGAATTACCGTACTGTTTTATTAACTACGAAAAATAGTATATTTTAATATGATACGACCGAGGATTTCAATTATTACAGTAGTTTATAATGCGAAAGACGAATTAAGGGCTACTCTAGAAAACTTAAAAAATATAAGATACCCAGATAAGGAAATTGTTGTTATAGATGGGAATTCTACCGATGGAACGAAAGACGTTATCGCTGAATACGCTTTGGATATCACTTGTTTTGTTAGCGAACCAGATAAGGGTATATATGATGCTATGAATAAAGGTTTGGCGCTTGCAACGGGTGATTATGTGTGGTTTATAAACGCAGGAGATTTTGTGTATTCTCCAGATTTTTTGATAAATACGTTCCAAGGACAAGAATTAGATGCAGATATTTACTATGGGGAAACTTTGGTTATTTCTGAAGATGGTGAGCCTTTGGGTTTACGAAAAAAGAGACTCCCTAAGAAATTGAGATGGCAAAGTTTTAGAAAGGGTATGGTCGTTTGTCATCAATCTATTTTAGTTAAGAAAAGTATAGCTCCTAAATACGACCTGTCATATAGGTATGCAGCAGATGTATTATGGGTGTTGGAGTCTTTGAAAAGGGCTAAGAATATCTATAATACAAGACAGATAATTTCTAAATTTAGAGAGGGTGGCGTAAGTACAATTAATAGAAAAGTTAGCTTAAAAGAGCGTTTTAAGATTATGACTCAACATTTTGGACTTTTTCAAACCATAATCTCGCATATTGTGTTTATGTTTGACTATTTCAAGCCAAAATATAGAAAGAATAATCTTATATATAGAAGACATGTAAAACCTAATCTGAGTTAGGTGTTCTAACCTGCTAAGATTCATATTGTTCCTTAAAAAAAACAAAGAGAAATTTGGGTTTCTGTGAAAGTTTAGCTTTTGAAATTTGGTTACAACTCTCTTTCCTATTATCTTTGTGTTGAGTCAACAGATTTACTGAATCAATAGGATTTTCCTATGTAGACGAATGGAGGTTTGATAAAACCAGTTTCTGGAAGTTTTTCAAAATTTGTGAAGCTCGCTAAACACACTAACCCCAAGATCATGAATACAAAAGTCGCTAATCGTCAAGAAATACTTGACTACTACAACCAGCTATATGCTGAGCTTAAAGAACAATCTCTTCATCTGTACATTGCAAAAATGTATTATTATAAGAAGATAGCAGATAAGTTTGGAATTTCAGAAAGTAGAACTTACTCAATTTTATCAGAACAGTGGCGCAAAAGGGAATATGATAATTATTAGAACTCCTCTTTAAACATTTCCTATATTGAGACTGATTTAATGATAGCGAAATAGTCTACATCAATAAATTTATCAAAATATACTTTGTTGTTAAGTTGCATGTGTTTGTAAATTAGAGATATATGTAATTTTTCAGGGTGACTTATAGTAAGAGTCTTAACGTATACAAAAGACCAAATTTTGCCTTTTAATAATGAATAATGTTATTTATACTAAAAAAAATGTTAAGAAAAATGTAAAAATATAAAATAAATAATTAAATTTGTTTTCGATTACGAACAAATATAACTATCCCAAGATGGAGTTAATTAATTATACCCTCGGTGGCATACTAGAAAAGTGGGCTAACGAGACACCTGATAAAGAGTTTCTAGTATCACCTTACAAAGGTGTTAGATATACCTACTCTCAGTTTAATGAAAGAGTCAATAATTTGGCTGTAAAACTGTATGAGTTGGGAGTGCGAAAAGATTATAAAGTTGGAATCTGGGCTAATAACCACCCAGACTGGATAACTGCCTTTTTCGCAACAGCTAAGTTAGGAGCGGTACTAGTTACTGTGAATACTAACTATAAAGTGGCAGAGGCAGAGTATATACTGCATAATGCCGATATTCATACCATGTGTATGATAGAAGAATATCGTTCAACAAGCTATGTGGGTATTATCCATGAGATAGCCCCTGAGATCAAGAACTTAAACGAATCTGAGTTAAATAGTGTACGATTGCCGAAATTACGTAATGTTGTGATTTTAGGTGATGTGCAAACAGATGATAGAGGATACTGTACTAAACATGCAGGGATGTTATCGTTGGAAGCAATGGTAAAAAGTGGAGAAAAGTCAGATCATTCTATTATTGCAGAGTTGTCAAATCAGATAACTTGTCATGACGTAGTAAATATGCAGTATACTTCTGGAACCACAGGGTTCCCTAAAGGGGTGTTGCTTACACATTATAACATCTTGAATAATGGTAAGGCTACAGGCGAGATGATGAAATATACATCTGCTGATAAGTTGTTGGTTTGTGTGCCTATGTTTCATTGTTTTGGCTGTGTATTGGCGTTATGCGCTGTGATAACTCATGGTGCTACTAAGGTGCTGTTAGAGGATTTTGATGCTCTTAGAGTGTTGGAATCTATTCATAATGAGAAATGTACTATTTTATATGGGGTTCCAACAATGTTTATTGCTGAGTTGAATCGCCCAGAGTTTGATACCTTTGACCTTACTTCATTACGTACGGGAATTATGGCAGGTGCTGTATGCCCTATAGACACTATGAATGCCGTAATGGAGCGTATGCACTGTACAGTAATCTCTATATATGGTCTTACGGAAAGTTCACCTGGTATGACAGGTTCTAATGTAGATGATTCTACAGCTATCCGTGCGACAACCGTAGGTCGTTGTTTCCCTGGTATAGAGGTGCGAATTATAGATCATGAAACAGGTGAGTTCTTGCCTGCTGGTCAGCAAGGTGAGGTGTGCTGTAGGGGGTGGAATGTAATGCGTGGTTATTATAATAACCCTGAAGCTACAGCTGAGGTGATAGATGAAAATGGATTCCTGCATTCTGGGGATTTGGGTATGGTCGATGAAGATGGGTATTTTCATATCACAGGACGTATTAAAGAGATGATTATCCGTGGTGGTGAAAATATCTACCCTCGAGAGATAGAAAATTATTTATATAATATTCCTGAGATTAAGGGTATAGAAGTTGTTGGATTGCCTTCACCTAGGTATGGTGAGCAGGTTGCAGCTTTTGTAACAGTTAAAGAAGGCATGGAGCTTACTCAGGAGCAGATTGTTTTATTCTGTAAAGATAAAATCTCTCATTATAAAATCCCAAAATATATTTTCTTTATTGACGAATTCCCTATGACTGCAAGCGGTAAGATACAGAAATATAAGCTGCGCGATTTAGGTGTTGAATTAATGGAAGAAAGAGGGGAAGTGATAATCTAGTGTAGTTATTAGTTATTAATGCGAATCAGCAGTTGAGCAGATTCTAAATTTAAAAAATAAGGTAAATAAACGCAATAGCGATTTTACCCATAATATGTACCATAAGTC
>JAWXTP010000098.1:0-10862 GCA_044433415.1 Rikenellaceae bacterium | reverse complement strand
AGTTTTAGATTTGGATTTTTATAAAAACAGGCGTGGTGGTTCCCACGGCGTATTTATAAAAATTCAAAGATGAAATTTATAAATCTAAAAGCGTTAAAATCCAATTTTTAGAAGTTCCCTATAAATTCTCTTTAACGAATTTTATAGCTTTTCTCATTAAATGATTGCGTGAAGTTCCCATGCCATGATTTTTGTCTGGGTAGATTGCCATATCAAAATCTTTACCTGCTTTTACAAGGGCTTCTATCATTTCATAAGTGTTTTGAATGTGTACGTTGTCATCCCCTGTGCCGTGAGCAATTAATAATTTGCCTTTTAGCTGTTTTGCAAAGTGTACAGGTGAATTGTCGTCATATCCAGCTGCATTTTGTTGAGGTATGCCATTGTAAAGTTCTGTGTAGATAGTATCATAATATCTCCATGAAGTTACAGGAGCTACAGCAACAGCTAACTTAAATACGTCATTACCTTTTAATATACAGTTTAGAGCCATAAATCCACCATAGCTCCATCCATAGATAGCTACTCTGTCCTTATTTATATAAGGTAAAGAACCTAAGTATTTACCTGCTTCAATTTGGTCTATAACCTCATACTTACCCAAGTTTCCATAAGTGCATTTCTTAAATTCTTCACCACGAGCGCCAGTACCACGACCATCAACACACGCAACTATGTAACCCTCTTGTACAAGTACCTGTTCCCAACTTACGCTGAAACTATCAGACACACTTTGCGAACCTGGTCCACTATACTGAGTCATAAATAAAGGATATTCTTTTGTAGGGTCAAAACCATTAGGTTTTATCATATAACCATTTAGCTCTACGCCCTCAGAAGTAGTAAATGTGAAGAACTCCTTAAGAGGTAATTTGTAATCGTCAATTTTAGCAACTAACTCAGCATTATTTTCAAGCTCTCTTACTAGGTCACCTTTAAAAGTATGTAAAGTTACTATATTAGGTGTTGTAGCATTTGAGAAGAAACTAAGATAGTACTTAAATCCTTTACTTGGAGTGATTTTATAATTTCCCTCTCCTGTTGTTAAGCGTTTTTTGCCTTTCCCATTAAACTTAATAGAGTAAAGGTTATTCTTAAGAGGTGATGTTTCCTGAGACATATAATAAATAACACCATTCTCATTATCTAAACCTAATAGTGAAGATACATCATAGTTTCCAGAAGTAATCTGTGTAATTTCACCTTTAGTTATAGAGTAAAGGTAAAGGTGACAATATCCATCTTTCTCACTTTTTACGATAAATTGATCGGGATTGTCAGTAAAGGTGATAGTTTGGTAATCCACGCGTTCTACATAACGAGGATTTTTCTCATTATATATAATAGTATTTGTACCATCTGTTACATCACATAAAAGCAAGTCAAAATTATTTTGTAGTCTATTTAATCTAGCTACGGCTAACTTATCCTTTATTTTAGACCACATAATACGAGGCACATATTGGTCGTCCTCATCACCTATATTCATTTTTACACGTTTCCCAGTGTTTAAATCGTGGCAATAAATAGAAACTATAGAGTTTTGCTCACCAGCCTTAGGGTATTTAAAGCTGTAATTTTCAGGATATAACTCATTTTTAAAAGTGTTCATATTATACTCCGAAACCCTTTCTTCATCTGTTCTATAGTAAGCGATTTTATCACTCTCTGGTGACCATTCAAAGGCACGTGAAAATCCGTATTCTTCCTCATACACCCAGTCAGGGATACCATTAAGGATGTAGTTAAATTTACCATCTTCTGTTATCTGAGTTTCTTTCATAGTTGACAAGTCCACCCAAAATAGGTTATTATCTCTCACAAAAGCTACTTTTGTTCCGTCAGGAGATAGGGTTGCAACTTGTTGAGCACCTCCATTAGAAAGTTTTGTAATCTTAGAAGTTTCTATATCACAAATCCAATATTCAGCAGTAAAAGAGTGTCTATAGATAGGTTTCACATCTGTTGTAAGCACCAATTTTTTCTCGTCAGCGCTAAAAGTGTAATTCTTCACAGAAATCTTAGGTTCAAAAGTTGCAAAGTCTACTATAACACCAACCTCTGAGCCATCTTTATATCTATATTTAACAATTTTATTGTCTTTACGTACTGTGTAATGTTCACCATCATTCATAGAGTCACCACCACTAACTGATTTTTGACTCCACAGTCCATCTATTATATCTTCATAGTCAAAAGTCTTTTGAGCCGTTACCCCAAAAGAAAACAATGACACGAAAACTGATAATATTATTTTTCTCATATCTATTTATTAAAGTTATTATTTAGAAATGTCCGACAAAAAACATTGTCGGACATTAAATATTTGAATCAGGTATTATATAATATATTTATCTTATAAGTAAAAGTTACCACTGTAAGCCCTATGTTAATTTATGTTTTTACGTTAATTAAAACTAAGGCTTAATCGCATGAGTGGTACATAGCGACAACCATGGTGCTCTTTTTTCAAGAATGGTTCATATTTGCGGCGTTTTTGTGCATTTTAAGCGGAGCAACCTCGGGGGTTGTGAGCATTGAAATGCACAAAAAGGTCGCAAAGATGAGCCGTTATTGGAAAAAGCATTCACTCAGCTCCCTTAGAAACACGATGTTACACGGCCTTTAGGCTTAAATCTAGGCTCTTAATTTGGTGCGTCAAAGCTCCTACTGAGATAAAGTCTACACCGCACTCAGCGTAAGAACGCATAGTGTCAATAGTAATACCACCTGAAGACTCAACCTCAACTCTGCCATTAATAAACTCTACAGCTTCGCGAGTTTGCTCTATGTTAAAGTTGTCAAGCATAATGCGGTCAACGCCACCTACAGCAAAAACTTCTTCTATATCTTTCATAGAACGTACCTCAACCTCAATTTTAAGGTCTTTACCTTTTTCTTTAAGGTAGGCGTGAGTTCCAGTTACAGCGTTTGTGATACCGCCTGCGAAATCAATGTGATTGTCTTTTAAAAGTATCATATCAAAAAGACCTATACGGTGATTTTCTCCTCCCCCTATCTTAACGGCCATTTTCTCTAACATACGCATGCCAGGAGTTGTTTTACGAGTGTCTAAAACTTTTGTTTTAAGACCCTCTAGGTGCTTAACATAAACAGCAGTTTGTGTAGCAACACCACTCATACGTTGAATAAGATTCAAGATGATACGCTCAGACTGTAATAAGGTAATAAGGTTACCCGACACATAAAAAACGATGTCTCCAACTTTAATTTTATCTCCATCATTAAGAATTTGTTCAAAATCTACTGTAGGATCTAGGCGACGGAACACCATTTTAGCTACTTCTACACCTGCAAGTATGCCCTCTTGTTTAACAAGAAGTTTCATTTTACCACGTTTGTCATGTGGGATTGTTGATAAAGAAGTGTGATCACCATCACCAATATCCTCTTTGATAGATAGTTCTATCAGTTCTTCTACGAACGGAATATACTCTGCTTTCATAATTTTTTTAATTTTATTTTATGTTATCTTTGTTTTATAATCTTTATTCTGCAAATATACTATTTTATTTTTTATTAATATTAATAAGTTTGGATATTGATTGTTTTTTAACGTATAACACTAAGTATCAGTAAGAAAAACATTACTTTTTAGTGTTGAATATATTACATTTTTGAGAACTTTGGATATTATGGTGAAAATAATATCTAATTTTATGCTAAATTTAAGACGAAATTACGCTGGTGAACCCATAAAAATTGTATCTTTACGCCTTCTAAACTTACAGAACTTCAAAAATAAACTTGTAAATTTAAGAATAAATCAAACAATTTTTTTGGAACATCCTTAGGGGAACATCTAAAAATCCCCTTTAATTTCAAAAGTTAAAACGAAAAAATTACAATAAATGAAACCGTTAAAAAGTAGCGTAACAACAACAGGTAGACGTATGGCAGGAGCAAGAGCTCTATGGCGTGCAAACGGAATGAAAGAAGAACAAATTGGCAAACCTATTATTGCCGTCGTCAATTCTTTCACTCAGTTCGTCCCTGGGCACGCTCACTTACACGAAATTGGACAGCAGGTAAAAGGTTGGATTGAAGAAGAGGGATGCTTTGCTGCGGAATTCAATACAATAGCTATAGATGATGGTATCGCAATGGGACACGATGGCATGCTTTATTCACTTCCATCACGTGACATTATTGCTGACTCTGTAGAGTATATGTGTAATGCTCACAAGGCTGATGCAATGATATGTATCTCTAACTGTGACAAAATCACACCAGGTATGCTTATGGCTGCTATGAGATTAAATATCCCAGCAGTTTTCGTTTCTGGAGGCCCTATGGAAGCTGGTAAATTAAAAGGTAAGGCTTTAGACCTTATTGATGCTATGGTTCAAGGTGCTGATATGAATGTTTCAGAAGAAGAACTTTCAAAAGTAGAAGCTGCGGCTTGCCCTACATGTGGTTCTTGTTCAGGTATGTTCACAGCTAACTCTATGAACTGTCTAACAGAAGCACTAGGTCTTTCATTACCAGGAAATGGAACTATAGTTGCCACTCACAAAAATAGATTAAACCTATACCGTGATGCTGCAAAACTTATTGTAAAAAATACATTTGAATACTACAACAACGACAATGATAGTGTTTTACCTTTATCTATAGCTACAAAAGCTGTGTTTGAAAACGCTATGAGCTTGGATATTGCGATGGGTGGTTCTACAAATACAGTACTTCACTTATTGGCTGTAGCCTCTGAAGCTGGTGTAGACTTTAAAATGAGTGACATAGATAGGTTATCTCGTAAAATCCCTGTTCTTTGTAAAGTTGCCCCTTCTTGTGACTACCACATCGAGGATGTTAACCGTGCAGGAGGTATAATGGCAATTCTTGCTGAACTTTCACGTGGCGGATTAATAAACACAAATGTTAGTAGAGTTGATGGAACATTAGCTGACACTATTAAAGAATATGACGTTACTGGTAATCCAACAGAGGAAGCGTTACAACGTTACTTAAGCGCACCTTGTGGCATTAAAAACCTAGAACTAGGTTCACAAGGAGTTATGTATAAAGAATTAGACCTAGACCGTGAGGCTGGTGCTATTCGTTCAATTGAGGGCGCTTACACTAAAGATGGTGGTTTAGCCGTTCTATTTGGGAACATCGCCGAGAAAGGATGTATCGTAAAAACAGCTGGTGTAGACAAATCAATATTAAAATTTGAAGGTACTGCACAGGTTTATGATTCTCAAGAAGCTGCATGTGATGCTATACTAAGTGGCGAAGTTAAAGCACAAGACGTTATAGTCATTAGATATGAAGGTCCTAAAGGTGGTCCAGGTATGCAAGAGATGTTGTACCCTACTTCTTACCTGAAAAGTATGAAGCTAGCTAAACAATGTGCTCTTATTACTGACGGTAGATTCTCAGGAGGTACTTCTGGTCTTTCTATAGGTCACGTTTCGCCAGAAGCTGCTAGCGGTGGTGCTATTGCTTTTGTTGAAAAAGGAGATACTATATTAATAGATATCCCTAATAGAGAGATTAACCTCTGTGTTTCTGACGAAGTCCTTGCTCAACGTAAGGCTACTTTAGAAGCTAGCACAGGTTACAAACCTTTAAATAGAGACAGAAACGTATCTAATGCACTTAAAGCCTATGCGAAACTTGTTACTTCTGCTGACACAGGAGCTGTAAGAGAAATAAATGATTAAATTTTAATACTATAATGGCAATACATAAAAATATAAGTGGGGCTGAGGCTATCCTAATTTCCTTGATGGAAGAAGGCGTAGATACTCTTTTTGGTTACCCCGGAGGAGCTATAATTCCTATATATGATAAATTATACGACTATAAAGACAAGTTAAGACATATCCTTACTCGTCACGAACAAGGTGCTGTACACTCAGCTCAAGGTTTTGCTCGTGCTACAGGTAAAGTAGGTGTTTGTATGGCTACTAGTGGACCTGGTGCTACAAACCTTATCACTGGTATCGCTGATGCAATGATAGACTCTACACCTTTAGTGTGTATCACTGCTCAGGTAGGTTCAGGCTTGTTAGGTTCTGATGCTTTCCAAGAGGGAGATACTGTAAGTATGACTATGCCAATTTCTAAATGGAACTGTCAGATAACACGTGTTGAAGAAATCCCTGAGGCTGTAGCTAAAGCGTTCTTCATAGCACAAAATGGTCGTCCAGGTCCTGTTGTTATTGATATTACAAAAGACGCTCAAGCATCTTTACTTGAACGTTTTGAATATAAAAAATGTACTTCTCTACGTTCTTATAATCCAAGACCTGCAATTGATCAAACATTAATTGACAGTGCTGTAGAGCTAATAAATAACGCATCTAAACCTCTTTTCATAGTTGGTCAAGGTGTTAAGTTATCTGGTGCTGAACAAAGTGTAATAGACCTATGTGAGAAGGCATACATCCCTATGGCTTCAACACTTATGGGACTTTCTGCAATACCTTCTTCTCACCCTCTTTTTGTTGGTAAGCTAGGTATGCACGGTAATATTGCGGCTAATGAAATGACACAAAACTGTGACTTATTAATTGCAGTAGGTATGCGTTTTAGTGACAGGGTTACTGGTGATTTAGCACAATATGCACCACTAGCAAAAATTATTCATGTTGATATTGATGCTGTAGAGCTTAATAAAATAGTAAAATCAGACATCTCTATAGAAGCTGATGCTAAAGATGCAGTAGAAGCTATGTATGCAAAAGTTAATACTGCTGAACGTGCAGAATGGTTAGCATTTGGCAAAGAGCAATATAACAAAGAATACGAAGAGTGTATAGATCCTATTATTCACCCTACAACTGATGAACTGACAATGGGTGAGGTAGTAGATATGGTTGCCGAGAAATATAAAGGTGATGCAATTATAGTTACTGACGTTGGTCAACAACAAATGTTTGCTTCAAGATATTCTAAATTTAACACTACACGTACATTTATCACTTCTGGTGGTTTTGGTACTATGGGCTTTGGTCTTCCAGCTGCTATAGGTGCTAAGATAGGTTGTCCTGACAAAGAGGTTATCCTTTTTGCTGGTGACGGTGGTATACAGATGACTATGCAGGAGTTAGGAACTATACTTCAAGAAAACATCAGTGTTAAGATTGTTGTTTTAAACAACAGCTTCTTAGGTATGGTAAGACAGTGGCAACAACTGTTCTTTGATAGCAGATACTCATTTACAGAAATGGTAAACCCTCGTTTTGACAAGATAGCGGCGGCTTACGACATAGACAACAGCAAAGTTGACACTCGTGAACAGCTAAAAGTTGCTATTGAAGAAATGGCTGAATGTAAAGGTGCTTATTTAATGGAAGTAAGCGTTATCAATGAATTAAACGTGTTCCCTATGGTACCTGCTGGAGCATCAATTTCTAATTTAATCTTAAAAGAGTAAAGTTATGAGTACAGAAATAAAAGAGTATATCGTTACAACCTTTAGTGAGAACCAAATTGGTGTTTTAAACCGTATCACAGCGATTTACCTTCGTCGTAAAATCAATATCGAGAGTTTAAGAGTATCTGAATCTTCGATTAAAGGCATAAGTACATTTATCATCTCTGCTTATACTTCGCAAGAGATAATCGAAAAAGTTGTTAAGCAAATCAACCGTATCATTGAGGTGTTAGATTCTAAATACTACACAACAAATGAGCTTATCACTCAAGAAATTGCACTTTACAAAATTTCTAAAACTTTCTTTGACTGCCCTGACAGCTTTAACACAATAAGTTCAAACAAGGGAGCTAGAGTTATAGATATGCGTGATAACTATATAGTTGTTGAGGTTGCAGGTTCGCGCCAAGACATAGAGTTACTTGCTGAAAACCTTAGAGAGAAAGGTGTGTTAGAGCAGTTTACTCGTTCAGGTTCAGTAGTTCTTCATAGAGAGAAAATAGAAACCATCTTACAAAACAAAATATAAGTAATCTTACATTACGAAAAATAAATTTAAATTAAATTATAAAAAATGGCACAATTAAATTTTGGTGGAACAGTAGAAAATGTTGTTACACGTGAGGAATACCCTTTAGAAAAAGCATTAGAAACATTAAAAGACGAAACAATTGCAATCATTGGTTATGGCGTACAAGGTCCTGGTCAATCAATGAACTTACGTGACAACGGTTTTAACGTTATCATCGGTCAACGTAAAAACTCAAAAAGTTGGGATAAAGCAGTATCTGACGGTTGGGTAGAAGGCGAAACATTATTTGAAATTGAAGAAGCTTGTGCAAAAGCTACAATTATACAATATTTACTTTCTGACGCAGGTCAAATCACACTTTGGGAAACTATCAAAAAACACCTAACTCCAGGAAAAGCAATTTATTTCTCTCACGGTTTTGGTGTAACTTACACTGAGCGTACAGGTATCATTCCTCCAGCTGATGTAGACGTTATTTTAGTAGCTCCTAAAGGTTCTGGTACTTCTTTACGTCGTCTTTTCTTAGAAGGTAGAGGTCTTAACTCTAGCTACGCTATTTACCAAGACGCTACAGGTCGTGCTTACGATAGAGTTATCTCTTTAGGTATCGGTGTTGGTTCTGGTTACCTTTTCGAAACAGATTTCAAACGTGAAGTTTACTCTGACTTAACAGGTGAGCGTGGTACACTTATGGGTGCTATCCAAGGTATCTTCGCTGCTCAATACCAAGTTCTTCGTGACAATGGTCACACTCCATCTGAGGCTTTCAACGAAACAGTTGAAGAGTTAACTCAAAGTCTTATGCCTCTAGTTGCTGAGAACGGTATGGACTGGATGTATGCTAACTGTTCTACTACTGCTCAACGTGGTGCTTTAGACTGGTGGAAAAAATTCCGTGACGCTTCACTTCCTGTATTCCAAGAACTTTACTCAGAAGTAGCTTGTGGTAACGAAGCTCAACGTTCTATCGACTGTAACTCTAAAGATGACTACCGTGTAGGTCTTGAAGAAGAACTTAAAGAATTACGCGAAAGCGAAATGTGGCAAGCAGGTGCAACTGTACGTTCACTTCGTCCAGAGCGCAACAAATAGTCAGTATAAATTTAGGAGCCGTATTAGTAGGGAACTATTAATACTCTCCTTTGTATAAGTTTGTTAAATAAAATTTTGATATTTAAAATATATCAATTACTTTAGCAGAATTATACACTTTATTACTGGTAAAAAATAGGGTGGCTATTTAAAGTCACCCTATTTATTTATAGGTAAAGTAAAGTTTCAATAACCGTTTTATATAATTTGAATACACATTATGTCATCATATTACCCATCTTTAGTTGATATTGCAAAAGCATCTATGAACTTAAAAGGGGTTGTTGAAGAAACACCGCTTTTAACATCTATGCATCTTTCAGAACGTTTTGGTTGTGAAATTCTATTAAAAAGAGAAGACTTACAGATCGTTCGTTCTTACAAAATACGTGGCGCTTACAACAAAATTACTTCTTTATCTCAGGAAGATCTTGCAAAAGGTGTAGTTTGTGCTAGTGCAGGAAACCACGCTCAAGGAGTAGCCTATTCTTGTCAAAAACTAGGCATAAATGGTATTATCTACATGCCAACAACAACACCTAAACAGAAGATTTCTCAGGTGAGAATGTTCGGTAAGGAGTTTGTGAAGATAGTTCTTGAAGGAGACACTTTTGATGCTTCAAATACTAAGGCTATAGAGTTTGCTAAGGAGCAAGACATGAGTTTTATTCATCCTTTTGATGATCCTAAAACTATAGAAGGTCAAGCAACTATAGGCGCTGAAATTCTACAAAAGGCTGAGGGTGACATAGATTATATTTTTGTACCTATAGGTGGTGGTGGACTTGCTTCTGGTTTAGGAAGCTACATGAAACAACTTTCACCTAACACAAAAATTATCGGTGTAGAGCCTGCTGGTGCAGCATCTATGAAAGCCTCTCTTGAAGCTGGTAAAGTTGTTGAGTTAACTAAAATTGACAAATTTGTTGATGGTGCAGCGGTACAACGTTCTGGTAATTACACTTATGAAATTTGCAAGCAAGTACTAGACGACATTATTGTTGTTCCAGAGGGTAAAGTTTGTACAACAATCTTAGAGTTATATAATAAGAGTGCTATTGTTGTAGAACCTGCTGGTGCTTTATCTATTAGTGCATTAGATTTTTATGCTGATGAGATAAAAGGCAAGCGCTGTGTATGTGTAGTGTCCGGAAGCAACAACGACATCACTCGTACAGAAGAAATTAAGGAGCGTTCTATGTTATACGAGGGGTTGAAACATTACTTTGTAGTACGTTTCCCTCAACGTTCTGGTGCACTACTTACTTTTGTACAACAGGTGTTAGGTAAAAATGATGACATTACTCACTTTAGCTATTCTAAAAAGACAAACCGTGAAAAAGGTCCTGCTTTAATAGGTGTAGAGATAGGTTGCAAAGAAGACCTAGAACCTTTATTGGAGCGTATGACAGAGTATGGATTTGTATATGAGTACTTAAATGACAATCCTGATTTATTCCAATTTTTAATATAAAAACAAAATTATGTACATCATAAATACATCATTTATGATCGAACCAGCTGTCCACGGACAGTGGTACGAATTTATCACAAAAAAGTTCATTCCTTATCTTAAGAGTGTAGGGTATGAGGAAATAATTTTCACTAAGGTTCTATCTGAGAACATCGAGAAGCATCACACGTATTCGATACAGATACCTTTAGAAACTATTCCTGATTATCAAAAATATGTAAATGAGATTTTTGATGAATACATCTCTATTGCTAAACCTATTTTTGGTGCTAACGTTGTTTACGTTAACACGTTAATGAAAAAGGTGCAGTGTTAATATTTAATGCTAACACAGTAAAAACCTATATAGAATCGAT
>JAWXTP010000097.1:0-10969 GCA_044433415.1 Rikenellaceae bacterium | reverse complement strand
GATGGGCGCTATCAACTCAGTCTGGACTGCTTGACGATATGCCTCACTACCCTCTAAAGCCGCTCTACTCTGCTCCTTAGCATTGCGTAGCTTACCAAAAATATCGATCTCCCAACCTGCAGAGGCTGATATATTATAGCTCTTGCTAGTCGAACCATCAAAAGAGGTGATAGTACCATTACCTGAAATTCCCAACGATGGCAAAAATGCTAGGCGTGAGGTTTTGAGTGCAATCTCCGCCTGCTCAACATTAAGACGTGCCACATTGAGGTCTGTATTATTTTCCAATCCCAATTCAATAAGTGATTGAAGTGCAGAATCGGTAAAAAGTTCGCGCCACGACAGTGATGCGATATTAGTTGTGTCGGCACTAGCCTCAATATAGTCATACAACAAATCAGTGATTTTGCTCTGATCTTCGCGCTGATACTTTGTATAAAGTCCGCAACTGCTCACTACACCACACAAAAGGGCTGCACAAAGCATATTTATCTTGATATTCATTACACTTTAAATTTTTAGTAATTAAAATCTTTTCTCATCCAGACTTGGTAGCACTCTCTTTGGCATAAAACACTCCTCTAGACCTTGGAAGATAACAAACAAGGCAGGAACGATAAATATCAAAGCGATTGTTCCTATCAACATACCACCAACGACACCCACTCCTAACGAAATGTTACTATTAGCTCCAACTCCCGTGGCAAAGACCAATGGAATCATACCAAAGATTAGAGTCATAGAGGTCATTAATATAGGTCGCAGACGTACCTTGGCTGCCATAATCGCTGACTGAGTAATTGACATTCCTGTTCGTCTACGCTCCGAAGCATACTCTGTAAGCAGAATCGCCGTTTTAGCTAAAAGTCCAATCAACATAATAAGTCCTGTTTGAAGATATATATCACTCGATAATCCGAACACTGAAGCAAAAAGGTAACTTCCCATCAAGCCAAATGGCACAGAGAGGATAACCGCAAAAGGAATAAAGATGCTTTCGTAAAGTGCACACAAAATAAGATATACAAAGACGATACATATAGCAAATATCAACATTGTTGTGTTACCCGACGATGCTGCCTCCTCTAATGACATTCCACTGAATGCATATCCATAACCAATAGGTAGTGTTTCCTTTGCAACCTCACGAATAGCCTGTATTGCCTCTCCCGAGCTATAACCATCCGCAGGTGTTCCGTTCACCGCGATAGATGGGAATAGGTTGAAACGTGTCAAACTTTGCGATCCATAGATTCTCTCAACACTAACATAATGGCTCACAGGTGACATCTCTCCATCATCATTGCGTACATACATATTATTTAACGACTCAATATCAAGTCTATATTCTGGTGAGGCTTGCACCATCACACGATAGAGCTTCGCGAACTTATTCATATTCGATGCATAAGAACCTCCCACATATACTGAGATAGTCTTCAATACATCCGATGGAGAGACACCATTTCGCTCACACAATGCAGCATCGACATCAATAAGATATTGGGGATAATTAATATCAAAGGTAGTCTGAGCACGTGATACTTCGTCTCGTGACTCCAACGCCGCGATAAAGTTCTTGGTGTAAATCGTCAGATCTTCAATCGAGCCTCCCTTTTGATCCTGCACATAAAGCGAGAATCCGCTATTCATACCAAATCCAGAAATCATAGGTGGCGTGATAACCATTATCGATGCGCCAGATATATCAGCTGTTCTCTCATATATATCTTTTACCACAACATCTATACTCTGGTCTTTTCTAGGCCTAAATTCCCAATCCTTTAATTTAACAATGAACATGGCATTAGTAGCTCCCGTACCACCCAACATACTAACTCCGACAACTGAAGAGTAAATTCGCATTTCCTCTATATCTTTAATGCGTTTTTCTACTTCATCCGCAATCTTCGCTGTCTCACTATAGCTATATCCTGCAGGTGACTGTATGTTGACATATATTGTACCCATATCCTCGTTCGGAACAAATGCTGTTCTTGTATTGTTGACAAGGTAGTATAGTGCACCACATGCTAAAAGCACCAATACAAACGAGAAGTTCTTATGTTTCAAGAAGAAGAATACTCTATCACGATAATTATTTACAATACGATTAAAGGCTGTCTCAAAGGCTACATGGAATCGTGTAGAGAAACTTGCCTTCTTACCTTCGCTCAACTCCTGGTGAGGCTGCATAATTAAGGCACACAACGCTGGACTCAACGTCAGGGCATTAAGCGTCGAGAGCGCTACCGCTACTGCCATCGTAATACCAAACTGAGTATAGAATGTTCCCATCGTACCATCAATAAAGCAAACAGGGATAAACACCGCCATAAATACCACCGTTGTAGTGACAAGGGCAGAAGTAATCTCACCCATCGCATCAATTGTAGCCAAGTATGGTGATCTATAACCAATATCAAATTTGCTCTGAACCGCTTCCACCACCACAATTGCATCATCCACTACAGTACCTATAACCAGCACTAACGCAAATAGAGTCAGCAAGTTGATACTAAACCCAAAGATATACAGAAAAGTAAACGTACCAACCAAAGCGACAACGATAGAAATTGAAGGAATAATTGTCGAACGGAAGTTCTGCAAAAAGATATATACCACCAATATCACCAATAGAATCGCCTGAATAAGTGTCCAAACAACATTTTTAATCGAAGCATCAAGGAAGTCCTTTACATCAAAAAGATCTTCAACGACAAGTCCTGCGGGTAGGCTAGCGCGAATACCTTCCAACTCAGCATCAAGACCATCAACTACATCATTGGCGTTTGAACCTGATATCTGTGAAATCATTATCGTACGTCCCAAGTGTCCATCAACGCCTCCATAGATAATAAAGTCACGCGCATTTAGCTCAATCTCTGCAACATCTTTAAGGTAGAGAACACTACCATTGGGTAGAGACTTGATAATAAGATTCTCAAAATCTACATTGTCATCCAGACGGCCTTTATACAATAGGTCATACTGGAACGCATTATCTGACTGTATACCCAACGTACCTGTAGAATACTCCACATTCTGATTATCTAGAACCGCGTCTATATCAGAAGGCATCAAGTTATACTGTGCCATCTTTAAGGGGTCAAGCCACACACGAAGCGAATACTCTGGTCCACGAACACCAACATCACCTACACCCTTAACACGAGCAAGGCGTGGTTCAATATTAATCTTTGCATAATTCGATATAAAGATATCATCATAACGGTTATCAGGGCAGTGGATAGCCAAAATTTTCACGTTACTCGACTGACTCTTTTTCACTGTCACACCTGATGCAACCACCTCGGCGGGCAACAACCGTTCTGCTGTACTAGCAAGGTTCTGTACATTGATAAGTGCCATATCAGGGTCTGTGCCTTGACGGAAGTAAATACTGATACTCACCGAGCCAATACTTGTAGTGGTAGATGTCATATACAACATATCCTCCACACCATTTATAGCCTCCTCCAAAGGCACTGCAACACTTCGCAATGCAGTCTCAGCACTCGCTCCTGCATAAGAAGCACTTACACTAATAGTAGGGGGTGCAATTTCTGGAAACTGCTCTACTGGTAACAAAAAAAGACCAATAGCTCCAACGAAAAGTATAAGAACTGATATAACTCCTGCGAGGATTGGTCTATCTATAAATCTCTTAATATTCATATCTCTAATCCTCTAAATTATTTATTACTCACAACAACTTCATCACCTTCTCTCAATAGACCAGCGCCCTCAGCAACGATAACATCTCCCACACTAAGTCCCGACTCTACAACATAATCAGTACCATTATTGATAGGGTTGACTTTAATTACAGTCGAAACAGTCTTGCCATCAACGATTTTATAAACAAAGATATAATCCTGCACCTCAAAGGTCGCAACCATAGGGATAATAATCACATCATTGAATGCATTAGTCATCAACACTCGTCCACTACCACCATCACGAAGAATTTGGTCTGGGTTGTCAAAGGTAGCGCGTAAGTTCACTGTTCCTGTTGTTTGATCTATCGTTCCACTTATCGCATCTACACTACCAATATGATTGTAGACAGAACCATCGTTCAACTTTAACTCTATGTGTGACATGCGCTCCATCAACTTAGCAGTCGAACCAGCCTCACGCGTAAGAGACAATATTTGCGACTCTGAAAGTGAAAAATAAACGTGCATTTGCTCATTGTTTGTTACGTTCACCAATGGATCCATTGTTATCGTACTAGCACTTACATAAGCACCCACACGATAGTTAATCATACCTGCCACTCCATCAACAGGGCTTTTAACAACTGTATAAGAAAGGTTATTCTCAGCATTGGTCAACTCAGCCTTAGCTAACACCAACGCCGCCTCAGCAGATAGCAGCGTGTTTACAATTACGTTATACTCCACTTGTGAAATCACATCCGCATCTAAAAGCTCCTTACCACTATCGGCATTCAACTTTGCTGTTGCGACATTAGACTCTGCACTTTTTACATTAGCCGCAGCCACATTATAAGCAGCTTGGTATGGCACCTGGTCGATGATAAATAGGGTTTGTCCCTTCTTCACATCAGCACCTTCATTAATAAGGATCTTGGTTATGACACCTGTAACCTGTGGTCGAACGTCAACGTATTGTGTTCCTCTAATTGAGGCGCTATAGCTTTTTACAACACTATTGTCACCTAACGAAACAGTTATTGCTTTGCAACTTTTGGCAGCCGTTGCTTGCCCTGTTTCCACTTCGTTACATGACACACATAACTGAAAAAGAAACATAAATAACATGCCACTTAAAACATCGTTTTTTTTCATCATTATTATCTATTGGTTTTATTATTTAAGGGGGGACTATAAACTGATTTTATTCGATTTTGGTTTTTAAAGCGCTAAAACCCTGTTTATAGGAGTTCACTTAAGACATTTCTAAAAAAGGTCTGCCAAATATACAAATTTTATTTTACAAATGAAAATAATAAAGCTGTTTCATTCACAAATAGCTAAAAAAATATATTAGAGTCCGATAAAACAAAATAAGACACACTTCACCCTAGTCACGGTTGTAAATAACTATGACTAGGGTGAAGTGTGTCTTATTTTGTTTTATCGGACTCTAATAATAACAATTATTTCATCTTTTCAATTGTAGATGTTGTAGAAAATCCATCAACAAAAGGAATAGTTACCGTTTCATCTGCATATTCACGACCTACGATATCCTCTATCTTGTAATCGCCACCCTTCACTAGAACATTAGGTCTTATCATTTTTATTACTTCTAAAGGTGTGTCTTCTTCAAAAATAACAACATAATCAACACTAGATAATGCTGCCATTACTGTAGCTCTTGCACTCTCATCATTTATAGGTCTATCGTCACCCTTCAAACGCTTAACAGAAGCATCGGAATTAAGACCTAACACAAGTATATCTCCTAGGTTTTTAGCTGACTGAAGATAGGTAACATGCCCTTTATGCAAGATATCAAAACAACCATTTGTAAATACTATCTTTCTATTCTCTAATGACAATATCTTCATAAGATTAGGTAATTCACTAGACCTTAACACCTTACTATTACTATTAGCTATATAAATAGCAGATTGTAATTCATGGTAACAGATAGGAGCCGTACCTACCTTACCTACTACTATACCTGCGGCCTTATTAGCTAAATAGATAGAATCACTAAGTGAGAAATTAGCAGATAGTGACGCTGCTAGAGTTGCTACTACAGTATCTCCTGCACCTGACACATCAAATACCTCTTTAGCCTCAGTAGCTATAGTCATAAAATATTCATAATCTACATAAGACATACCCATCTCTGAACGCGTAACAAGTAAAGATTTAAGATTAAATTTATTAATCACTTCTATAGAGACCTCTTTAATCTCACTATCTACATTTGCTACCTCCATACTAGAAACATCCGAAAGTTCCTTCATGTTTGGCGTAACTATAGTAGCATTTTGATATTTATTCCAATTTGTTCCCTTAGGGTCTATGATTATTTTTTTTCCTCTACTATTGCTTATATCAATAATTGATTTGCAAAGAACTTCATTACAAAGACCTTTACCATAATCAGAAATAACTACTATATCGACTTCGTCTATTACAGAATGTACAGATTTTATTATATTTTTTTCTACCTCTTCGGGCAACTGAGCTATTTCTTCCTCAAAATCTACCCTTACAACCTGTTGGTCATTACCAATGATACGTGTCTTTGTAATAGTTGGAAACTGAGTAGTCTCTATCATGGCTTTAACACCTAACTCACTAAACATTCCTCTTATTAAAGCACCATTATTATCATCACCTACAATACCTACTGTATAAGGTATAGCACCTAAACCTACTAAGTTACGAGTAAGGTTAGCTGCACCACCTAAAACACTAAATGAACGGGTGATTTTAACAACAGGCACTGGAGCTTCAGGCGATATACGTTTAACACTACCTATATGGTATTTGTCAAGCATTATATCTCCTATGACAAGTACTTTACAACCCTTTATTTTATTTAACTCAATATTCATAATTTTAAAACTTTCTATTCAAAGGTAGACACAAATTCATAAAACCTACATATCAGAACATGATATCACTTTTATGACTTTTGTCATATTACCTATTCTCATTTATTATTCTATTAGCCCAATAAAGTAGATTGTGCTCCTTTGTCACTAGACAAGATTGCAAGCCTGCTCTCTCTCCACACTCTATATCAGATTTTTTATCACCTAACATAAAAGATTGCGTTTTGTCTATATTGTAACGCTCACTAGCTTCGTTTACTAGGTAAGGTAGCGGTTTACGACAAACACAATCCTCATCTGGTGCATGTGGACACATAAGAATATCATCTATCACTATACCCTTTTGAGCTAATGATTCAACCATTGCATCATTAAAATTTTGACAATCCTCAATAGAGAAATATCCTCTACCTATACCCGACTGATTGGTAACTATTATTAATTTATATCCTGCTTTTTGCATCAAAGTAAGAGCTTCAACCACACCTTCAATAAACCTCAAATCTTCTACCTTATAGGTATATCCCTCATCATAATTTATAGTACCGTCTCTATCTAGAAACACAGCTTTAACCTCTTTCTTCTCACTTACAACTAACTCATCTATCAAACCACATATTATATGCCCACATAAAATATGAGATTCCTGAATCCTAGCTGTCACACTAGCATCTATAGTAATATCATAGTCTAAATACTCTTTACATAAACCTCCATTACCTCCAAGCATACCCACTGTAGCAACTCCTAAATCTTTCGCCTTACGTAAAGCAGCTAGTACATTTGCAGAATTACCACTTGTTGAAATACCTATTAACACATCACCTGGTTGTGATAAAGCCTCAACTTGACGCTCAAAAACATAATCAAAGCCGTAATCATTACCTATAGCTGTAAGTATGGAACTATCAGTAGTTAGAGCTATAGCAGATAAACCTCGACGTTCATATACAAAACGTACTACTAACTCGGCTGCTATATGTTGAGCATCAGCAGCAGAACCACCATTACCACATAGCAAAACCCTGCCTCCTGCCTTAATCGTATTATATATTAAAGTAGCCACTGTCTCTAATGTTGCTAGTATATTTTCATTTTCTAGCAATCTTTCCTTCGCCGCTATGCTTTCTTGTATAGATTCTTTTATATAATTTATCATAACTCTACCGTTATTTATAGTTCAATTTTACTTTTTCAGCTATCATCTCTGGTGTTAAATCCTCCATACAACGCTTATATTTCTTATCCTTACACTTGCCACGACCATCCTTAGTACATGGCATACATTTAAGATTTAAAGAACATATAATACTTGTTGGCTGTGAAGGGAAACCAAAGGCTGTAGGTCCCATTAATGCCAAAGTTGGCACTTTAAACAAATCCGCAGAGTGTAAAAAACCTGTATCTCCACTTATAACGAACTTAGATTGTGATATTATATAACTTGAACCCATAATTGAACTTTTCCCCGCCATATTTATTATTCTCTCTGGTGCTACCCTGCAAATATCCTCACAGAACACATCGCTAGGTCCTCCCAACACTATGAAGTTAAAATCAGGTAACAACTCTATGAGTTTTTTCCAATGGCTGACAGACCATCTTTTCATCTCCCAGTTAGCTGAAGGCACAAGAGTGATACAATTATCTGTCACTAAAGAACCAAATTTTTCCTCTAATTCTTTTGGGAAGTGGTAATCAGAAAAATCATCTTCAAACTGGTCAACTCCAAATTTACGAAGCGGCTTACGGTAAGAATCAACTCCAACAAACGGTTTAGGGAAACGATTAATACCAAAAGTAAATAACAAAAGACGGTTAAATCTTTCTTTACTTCTAGTAGTAAACCTAGGTTTATTTAGAATTGAGCATTTAAGTATATTTTTAATTACGAACGAACGTAAATTTGAATGAGCATCATATACATAATCAAATTTCTCTTTTTTCAGCTCATTAGTCATCCTTAACAATCCAGCAAACCCCTCTTTCTTATCGAAAGCCCATATTTTATCTACACGGTTGTCTATTGTTAGAGTTTGTTGCATGTCCTTCCTAACAACCCAATGAATCTCTGCATTAGGAAATTTATGACGTATGCCACCTATCACTCCCATACACTGAATTATATCACCTATAGAACTGAGACGTATAATTAGAATTTTTGTCATTCTTTAAATTTTAAAATATCTGTTACAAAGATAATAACTTTTTATAAGTATCCCAAATTATGAAAGAGTCTCAAAAAAAAACAGACTAACATAATCATTTACATGATTTTGTTAGCCTGTTTAGATATGGAGACTTCTAAAACCTAGGTTTTAGAAGTCTCCTAAAGTATTACAACCTAATAATATAGGTTATCGACTACTACCAAGATGCTTTTTTAACACCTGGGATAAGACCAGCTGAAGCCATTTCACGGAATTGGATACGGCTGATACCAAACATTCTCATATATCCTTTAGGACGACCTGTCAATTGACAACGATTGTGAAGTCTAATAGGATTAGAGTTGCGTGGAAGATCTGCTAATGCAGCATAATCACCAGCTTCTTTAAGAGCAGCACGTTTTGCAGCGTATCTGTCTACCAATTTTTGACGCTTTACTTCGCGTGCTTTCATTGATTCTTTTGCCATGACTTATACTAGTTTTTGTCGTTTTTAAATGGAATACCAAATTGTTTAAGTAAAGAGTATGCTTCTTCGTCAGTTTCAGCTGTAGTTACGAAAGAAATCTCAACACCTAATATTTTAGTAATCTTGTCGATATCTATCTCTGGGAAGATAATTTGCTCACTAACACCTAGTGTGTAGTTACCTTGTCCATCGAATTTGTTGTTAACACCTTTGAAGTCACGTATACGAGGCAGAGAAATAGCAATAAGTCTCTCTAAGAATTCGTACATACGCTCTCTTCTTAATGTTACACGAACACCAATTGGCATACCTTTACGAAGTTTGAAGTTCGAGATATCCTTTTTAGAACGTGTTAACACTGCGTGTTGTCCAGTGATTGTAGATAATTCTACTTGAGCTAACTCAATAAGTTTTTTATCTGCAACTGCTTGACCAATACCTTGGTTCACAACAATTTTCTCAAGTTTTGGTACTTGCATAATGCTTTTGTAACCAAACTCTGTCATCAAAGCAGGAGCTATCTCCTCTTTGTATTTAGTTTTAAGTGAAGGTGTATATGCCATTACTTGATCTCCTCCCCTGATTTTTTAGAGTAACGAACTAATTTTCCTTGATCGTTCAATTTACGACCAACACGAGTAGGTTTTCCTGACTCAGCGTCGATAACTTGTAAATTGTCGATGTGAATCGCAGCTTCTTGCTTAACGATGCCACCTTGAGGATTCTTCGCACTAGGTTTAACGTGTTTGCTAACAAGGTTTACACCTTCAACAATAGCACGCTTTTTTTCAACTAGAACTTCAAGTACTTTACCTTGTTGTCCTTTGTTGTCACCTGCATTAACGAAAACAATATCCCCTTTTTTAATATGTAATTTAACTGACATAGGTTTAAATGTTTTTATTGATTACAACACCTCAGGAGCTAACGAGATGATTTTCATATGAGAATCACGAAGCTCACGAGCAACAGGACCAAAGATACGAGTACCACGCATCTCACCTGAACCGCCTAAAAGAACAACTGCGTTGTCATCAAAACGAATGTATGAGCCGTCAGCACGACGTACTTCCTTTTTTGTTCTTACTACTACCGCTTTAGATACTGTACCCTTCTTAACTTCGCCAGATGGGCTAGCACTTTTCACAGTAACTACGATTTTATCACCGATAGATGCGTAACGTCTTTTTGTACCACCTAATACGCGGATACATAAAACTTCTTTTGCTCCGCTATTATCGGCTACTGATAGTCTACTTTCTTGTTGTATCATAACTATTTAGCTCTTTCTATAATTTCAACTAATCTCCAACGTTTTGTTTTTGACAAAGGTCTTGTTTCCATAATAGATACTGTATCACCTTCGTTACAAGTGTTTGTATCGTCGTGCGCTACAAAACGAGTTGTCTTGTTTACGAATTTACCGTATATTGGATGTTTTACCTTTCTCTTTACAGCAACAACAATAGATTTATCCATTTTATTGCTGACAACCACGCCGATTCTTTCTTTTCTAAGATTTCTTTCCATTCTCGTAAAATTAATTTTGTTTTTCTCTAAGAATTGTTAGCATACGTGCAATATTCTTACGAGCTTTAACTATTGTGGTTGAATCTTCTACCGGAGAAATCGTGTGATTTAATTTTATCGTATTTAGATTCGCCTTCTCAGCTGCGATTCTTTCTATAAGATCTTGCACCGATAGTTCTTTTATTTCTTGTGTTTTCATTGCGTACTAAATTGAATTTTCTGTATAATCACGTCTTACAATAAACTTAGTAAGGA
>JAWXTP010000096.1:0-11335 GCA_044433415.1 Rikenellaceae bacterium | reverse complement strand
AGTCACCTACAAGGTTATAGTAAGCATCATTAAGAGCTTTATCCAGCTGAGTCACCTCAACTTCTATTGTAGCGCTCACATATTCCAGGTCTGACAGGTCTCCATTATTAATATAAGGAGTTGTAGAATGGTAAGTAAAGGTATGTGTTCCTGTATAAGGGAATACTACTGTCACCTCGTCAGTATATTTTTGGTTAATAATATAATCCCAATATCCTGTAATCCCTGTAGTTTCCAGTTTTAGGGTTATCTCATTGCTACCTGCTGTTTCTTGATAAGCTGACAGCTGTATATTATCCTTATCGAAAGTGTTATACAACTCATTATCATCAACTATTGCATCACACGAAGCAGTAAACAGCACTGCCATCGCCATATAAAATTTTATTTTCATTTTCTTAACATTTTTTAAATTCATTAATACTAATCGCTTGTTGTATATAGTCGCTTGTCGCCTTTAATCGCTTGTCGTATTCAGTCGCTTGTCGCCTTTACCTAACACCCAGGGTTGATACCATTAGCGGTAAATAACGTCCACGGCTGTCCGCTTTTTTCAAGAATGGTTCATATTTGCGGCGTTTTTTGGAATTTTAAGCGGAGCAGCCTCGACGGCTGTGAGCATTGAAATTTTAAAAAAGGTCGCAAAGATGAGCCGTTATTGGGAAAAGCCTTCACTAAGCCACCGACGCGAAACCCACGAAACCCTACCAGCCTGGGTTTTGAGAATAAATGCCGTTAGATAGTCGTATCTCACTCTGAGGTATAGCACTCAAACCCTTAGTCTCAGCTCTATAAGTAACACTATATGAAGCCTCGACCCCTGCGTTACTCACTGTTATAGGAGAAGAATAATAGTTATTACTAGTCTCAACATCGCCCCAACGTACCAAGTCAAACCAGCGAACTCCCTCAAATGCAAACTCATACATACGTTCTGTTTTTATAGCTTCTAAAGAATATGCTGTAGCTTCAAGTCCTGCACGCTCACGCACCTTGTTAAGTCCGTCAGCTGTCTCTGTAAGCTCTGAATGCATCAACAGAACATCCGCATAACGCATATAGTAGAAATCCTGAGCCGCCCACAACTGCATAGGGTCAGCATTATTCATATTATATATGTAGTAGAACATACCTAATACTCCATCATCACCATTATGTTGTAAGGTAGTATATTTCTTATTCATAAGTGTTGTTTCTTGGTTACTTTTCCCTGCAACCCAGCTACCTGTTCCTTGGTCTGCATCACCTAATGTTAACACTGAACCAGCCTTACGAGTATCTGTATCACTCCAACCATTATAGAATGTAGGATGCACAGAACACCAACCCCAACCTTGACCAAAAGGTATCATGCTATGATCACGAACACCCATGTAAAGAGGCATACGGTTGCTATATTTCTGACCTGTACCACCGTCATAATCCCAGTTTCCTAAACCAAACCTAAGGGCAAATATTACCTCATTGTTTCCTGTTCCTAATGTAGAGTGTATACCATCTTGACCAACCCACGCAAGGTTATTATCTGCTGCCCAAGGAAGGATAGCATCTCCTGCCACATAGTCAGGGTTATAGATAGAGTTACTTTCGTTAACGTAAGAGTAAGGCCATAGGTTGCGGAAGTCAGACACTAGACCGTGACCACTATTATTAATAACATCTTCTAGGTGAGCTATGACATCACTTTTTGTAACTGAACCCTCATCATAAGGAAGTTCATCTGTTGCAATTTTCTCAATATTTGTCATATAACCTGTATAGTACATGTAAACACGAGCTAAGAAACTTTTTGCCACCCAGATGTTAGCATGACCATAATCATTTAATGAGATACTGTTTATGTTTTCTTCTGGCAGATACTCTATAGCTTTCAGAAGGTCTGTAGCTATAAATTGGTAAGTCTCAGGAATTGTTGCACGAGCCACCTCACGGTCAGCATCTGTGGTTGGTATAAGAGGCATACCTCCAAAAATCTTGGCTGCACGGAACATATAAAACGCACGCATAAAGTAAGCCTCACCTAGAGAACTATTCATATAATCTTCTATATCATCTTCTGAGGTGAAATCAGCAGTAAAGTCAGCATTTGGTATAGCTTCTATCACTGCATTAGCGCAATACACACCATTATAGGTTTCCTTCCATAGGTCAACATGTATATCCTCTGTATTTGATAGGAAAGCATCTAAGTTTTGACTGTTAGTATCGTCAGGACCACCACCAGCAAGTAGTAAATCTGAGAATAAGCTCGCTATAAGATGCTCTTCACTCAATACTCCATCAACAAACATAGAGTTATATACTCCGCTCATTGCCAAATCAATTTCTGTCTTATTACTATAATAGCTATCAAGGTTAGCTTCATATAGATTTTCTGTATCCAACAAGCCTGAGCATGAAGTAACAGCTAATGAACCTGTTAGGGCAAAAGTCCCTAATATTATATTTTTTATTAATTTCATAATTTATAATTTTCTTTTAAAGATATTATTCTTCGCAATATTTTCATTCACCAACACTAGGTTGGTTATCATGAGTGGCACATAACGTCCACGACTGTCCGCTTTTTTCAAGAATGGTTCATATTTGCGGCGTTTTTTGAAATTTTAAGCGGAGCAGCCTCGACGGCTGTGAGCATTGAAATTTTAAAAAAGGTCGGAAAGATGAGCCGTTATTGGAAAAAGCCTTCACGAATTACCGAAACGACTAAAAGGTAAGATTCACACCTATTATAACTGTACGTGGTAATGAGTAAAGACCTAGGTCTATCCCTGAAGCCCAAGAGTCTCCACCACCATAACCAACTTCTGGGTCCATGCCGTCATATCCAGTAATAGTACAAAGGTTATTCACAGACATATAAAGCGAAGCTCGTTTTATAGCGTTAAAGTTCTTAAGAAGATTATCAAAGTTATAACCTACTGTAACATTACTAAAGCGCACATAATCTGCATCTTTAACATAAATATCTGATACTAAGTTAGTATTAGCATTACCTGTATAACTTAAACGAGGTGTAGTATTAGATGTACCCTCACCATGCCATCTATCAAAAATTGCTGTAGTATAGTTTTCTGTAAGCTGGTCAGTAAATGAACGGTAAGATTGCATTACTTGATGACCAAACTTACCTGTTAAAGTAGTATTTGCATAGAACCCTTTATATGAAAGGTTAATTTGTAAACCTGCCTCAAAATCTGCATTTGGATCACCTATCATAACCTTATCATCTTCTGTGATTTTGCCATCACCATTTTGATCTACAAATATCACATCACCTGGTTGGCGTTCTATACCTTCTTCTGTGATAACCTGAATTTGTGAACCATCAGCAGAAACATAAGCATCACACTCAGCTTGATTTTGGAAGATACCTGCTGTCTCATAACCATAGAAATAACCAATAGGCATACCCACTTCAACACGTGACACATAAGAGGTATTTTGAGCTATGACATTTGCAGAACCTGTGATAATACCTTCAGCGTTATCTATTCTCGTTACTGTATTTTTATTGTGAGCTCCTGTAAGAGTTATTCCATAAGAGAAGTCTGTTCCTATACGGTCGTTCCAACTTAAAGCTATCTCAAAACCTCTATTTCTTACGTCACCACCATTGATATATGGAGCACTAGCACCGTAAGTTCCTAGGATAGGCGCTTCTACTAACCAGTCTTTTGTCATTTTGTTATACCAGTCGAAAGTGACACCCAATTTTGAGTTTAACAAGCGAAGGTCTAAACCAAAGTTAAGCTGCTCTGACACCTCCCACGTAACATCAGGATTCGGCACATTTGAAGGTACAGCACCTATGCTAGGTACATCTTTACCAGAACCGAAGTAGTAACCTTGATCTAGGTACTCAACATTTGATATATATACAAAGTTGCTAATATTCTGATTACCATTCTGACCCCAGCTAGCACGTAACTTACCACTAGTAATAAAGTCATAATCTCTCATAAACTCCTCTTGTGTGAAGTTCCAACCTAGAGATAGTGAAGGGAAGTAACCCCAACGGTTACCCTCAGCAAAGTTTGAAGAACCATCAGCACGGAAAGTAACGTCAGCCATATATTTACTTTTGTAGTTATATGATATACGTGACATATACGACATTAAACCGCCACCACCTGCTGCATAGTCTGCTCCCCAAGCTGTCACATCACCAAAAGTAGAAGATGTAGTGTTGTTAAGGTAAGCACTATTAGCATCTGAGAATAAAGTATTTTGCGCCCAACCACCTACTTCATAGTTAAAGTAGTTTTTTAGCATCTCTGTACCTGCTAATACTGAGAACTCATGGTCGTTATTTATTTTAAAATCATAAGTTATAGTATTTGTCCATGTTAAGTCACTTCCTAAATATGCTGACTGTGATGTAGCATCAGTATTATTGTTAAGAAGAGTACCCATTTTATATACAGGAGTATAAGAACGACTGTAACCATACCATGCGTTAACACCAAATGAAGAACGGAATTTCAAATTCTCTATAGGTTCAAGAATTGCATACACATTACCAATGATGCTATTGCTCTTACCATAAGAGAAGTTACGTCCATAATACATCTCAGCAAGAGGATTTAACTGGTCTGTATCTATACCGTCAAGGTTAGGTGCAAAACCATTAGTGTAAGCGTTAATGCTCTCATTATCCCAATATGCAGGCATTAAAGGAGTTGCTACTAAAGCGTTATGAAGGTCATTATAATAGATACCCTCACTTGCTACGGCTTTATTTTCTGTGTTTGTATAAGTTAAATTTTCCCCAAATGTTAAGATGTTACGATCAGCATTTTTAAATAACACAACTTCTGTGTTAAGACGTGCTGTAATCCTAGTGTAACCTGCATCTATTATATCACCCCCTAATATACCTTCTTGATCATAGTAAGAAACACCTGCTGCATAAGTAAAATCTTGGTTAGCACCCATAATATTTATGGCATGACTTTGTATAATAGCATCATCTTTAGACATCTCGTCTACCCAGTTTGTGCCTTCCCAGCCACTTTCTAGTAAACCCCACACATAGTTACCATAGGCATCTGCAATATCACTACCAAATGTTGAGCTTAGGTAAGTGTTATTTTTGATTAGTGACTCCCAATCAAAAGGTTCTAGACCATCATTGGTACGTGCTTCATCCATAATAAACATATACTCCTGAGCATTAAGAGTTTCAAGTTGTTTGTAGTTATTTTGAATACCTAAATAACCATCATAAGTCACAGTAGTTGATGTAGAACCATCTCTAGATTTAGTACCTTTTCTTGTAGTTACAAGCACAACACCATTCGCTGCACGTGAACCATAAATTGCTGCTGAGGCTGCATCTTTAAGTACGTCGATAGACTCAATATCTGAAGGGTTTAGGTAGTCTATATTACTTACTGACACCCCATCTACTATATATAGAGGATTGCTATCACCAATAGTACCAATACCACGTATTGTAACTGAAGTACCTGCCCCTGGCGCTCCACTGTTACGTGTTACACTTAAGCCTGGCACAGTACCTTGTAGAGCTTCCATAGCTGTTGTAGGGTTTAACTCGTCAATCTTGTCCCCCTTGATATTAGCATTAGCACCTGTCACTAAGACTTTCTTTTGAGTACCATATCCTACTACTACAACTTCGTCGGCGGCTAAAGCACTTTCTTGAAGAGTAATATCAAAATAGGTTTGAGTGTTCACTGGAACCTCTTGTGTTTCATAGCCCATGTAACTAAAAATCAAAACGTCAGTTTCTTTAACATTTTTAATTTCAAACGCTCCATCAAGTAGAGTAATTGTTCCGTTCTGTGAATCCTTTACAATAACAGTAGCTCCAGGTATCGGATTCGAGCCACTATCTTTCACTATTCCTGTTACAGTCTGCGCATACACTGCCGAACTGCATATTAGGAGTAGCATTAATAATAGATGTTTTCTCATAATTAATTTGGTTAAAATTATTAAATAATATTTTTTGTTAATAGATTTATTTTGCTTACTGACTTACTGTCTATTACTTGAAACTTACAATTTATCAGTTATCATTTGTTACATATATCATATAATTTCTTACATTTTATTCCGTAACTCTTGCACAAATATAGATAACTATTACATATTGTAATTTAATTTTACCTATACACAATTACTACAACCTATCAATTTGATTACTACAATAACTCACTACACTAGTTATAACTATCTTTAAATAAGTAAATTAATATAAATTTATGTTTTCAAATCATTACAACATTTTTACATAAAAAAATTTCAACAAATGTCATTTTTATTACAAAACAAAAACCTCAAGCTATATTTCTTAATTAACAACAAATCAAAACTATTAATCCAGATAAATTAAAAATTTGTAATTTTACTTTTTTATGTAAAAATTTATACGTACCTTGTTCTAAATTTATATTTTATGAAGAAACTTATTTTATTATTTATATATATACTATCCGTCACTTCATTAGAGGCGGCATGGAATCTACCAGTTTCAAACTTTTCAGTACGTAACAGCAATGCTGGTCGTCAGAATTGGTCTATTGTTCAAGGTAACAATGGTTGGTTATATTTTGGCAACAACCAGGGTCTCCTAGAATATAATGGCGATGAATGGTCTGTCTATAAGTTAAACAACCTATCAATAGTTAGAGCTATCAATAAAGATGAAAATGGAGATATCTATGTTGGAGGCATGAATGAGTTTGGGAAGTTTGCTCCTGACTCTCTAGGTCGACTTTCTTATACTAACCTATCAAATATACTCCCTGACTCTCTCAGTCAGTTTGGTGAAATATGGGATATACATATCAACAAAAACCATATTTACATAAGGTCAAAACGAGAACTTTTTATTTTTGACAAATACGACAACTTCGTAAATATGAGCGTTGATGGCTTGGTTATGGCTAGCTGCTCCATGAATAATAATGCTTACCTAGCTACAACAAGCGGTATATATGTTATTGGAGAGGGTGCACCCATATCTATAAGTATGGGTATCAAGTTTCCTTATGACCAAATTAGCGCCCTTACAGATTATGGTAATGGCAGATTATTGATAGCAACAAGTTTTGATGGTCTTTACATTTATGAGAATGGGTCTATAAAACGTTTGGTGACAGATGCTGACAAGATGCTAAAAGAAAATCAAATTTTCAGTATTACCGTTGGAGAGAAGCACATAGCTTGTGGCACTGTAAGAGGTGGAGTTATACTTATGGACTACAACGGAAAGAACGTTAAAAAAATAGACCTTAAAGGTGGATTATCTAACAACACTATATTAAGTGTTATGTTTGACCGTGACAATAACCTATGGTGTGGATTAGACAATGGCATAGACAAGGTTTTAATAAATTCTCCCCTACGTAATTTTACTTCTAATTTAAATTTTTCTGGCTACTGCTCTCTGTTTTCGGGAGCCTACCTTTACATGGGAACTAACCAAGGACTCTTAAGAACTTTAACTAACAAAGATAATGAAGTTCCCCAGATGATAAAAAATAGTGAAGGACAAGTTTGGAACTTACAGCAATTTGACGACAAGATATATTGCAGTCACAATAGAGGTTTATTTATTCTAGAGAACGAAAATAAAGAACCAAGACTTCGTTCAATATATTCTGGAAATGGAGTATGGAGTTTAATAAAGATAGACAAAACACGTTATCTTATTAACACTTACGAGGGTATAATGTTTATGCAACTCGACAACAGTAACAAACATACTATCTCTCCTATAGATAACTACAAAACATCAACTAAAAACGTGTTTTTTCATGCACCTACAAAGAGCTGTTTTGTGGCATCTTCGCATGGTTTAGAACATGTTACTTTTGATGATAATTTCACAACAGCCACAAAAGAATTAATACTTGAAAGTCTTGTATATGATATTAAACCTATAGAAATTAATGGAGAATTAATAATATACTCTCCTTCGCAAATTTATATTGTAAAAAATGATGGAAGCCTATTATCTACAGACAATTACAACTACCTTTTTGAACACGGCAAAGCCTATTCAATGATTTCTATAGACGAAAATAAAAATATCTGGTATGAGGACGAAAACAAGCTACTTTGCAGAAATTTCATTGACTCTAAAGACAGTTATAGCAACCACATAGAGCAGATTTTCAATGATAAATATTTTTTTATTACAGGATTCACAAACACAAAAGCCCTAAACGAAAGATACTCTATAATAAACAACATTTACGGGTTCTCTATTGTTGACTCCCAATGGAAAGCTGGAAATTATGATGAACCTCAGCCTGTAATTATAGGTCTTTACAGTACTAACAAACAAGATTCTTTGTTGTTTAGTAGCGCATACGGAATTAAAACAAATAACATAGAACTACCCTACTCTCTAAATTCCTTATATATGATATTTGGAAGTGACATGGTAAATGATCAGACTATAGAATACTCTTATAAGCTTCGTGGGAACGATGATAATTGGAGCAAATGGAGCAGTGCATCAATAAACGAATCAACAGTAATCCACAACCGAAAGGAGTATACAAATCTACGTGAAGGCAAATACACCTTTGAATTAAGAGCTAAATGCAAAAATGGGAAAATAGGAGAGAGTTCTCTAGATATTATTATTAAACCTCCTTTGAGACGTTCTAACTTTATGTATTGCGTATACGCTATTACGTTTATACTTCTCTCACTGTTTGTCCGTAAACGTATATCTATCTACTACGCAATACGTCGTCGTCAAGTGGAGCAAGAAAAAGAACGTGAAATTGAAGACCAAAAAAGGCTTTTCAAATCAAAAAGTATAGAGCAAGAAAACAATATAATAAAGCTGAAAAACGAAAAACTAGAAAGTGAGGTATTAGCCAAAAGCACAGAGCTTAACAACTTATTACTAAATAGATTAGAGAAAAACGACATTATCAGTGGTGTTAAAACCGATCTGGAAAAAATAAGAATGGAAGCTACAAACAACCGTACAGATAATGTGTTAAAGCGAATTTTAGTCCTTAACAAACGCTTGGACGACAAAATGGTAGACAACATTGACTGGAGCACTTTCGAAAAAAACTTCAACTTACTAAACAACAACTTTGTACAAAACATCATTGAGCGATATAGCTGGATGAGCATCAATGAACGGAAACTATGTGTCTATATCAAAATGGGCTTACAAAACAAGGAGATAGCTCCTCTATTGAATCTTTCTATTAGAGGTGTTGAAATGTTACGCTACCGCATACGCAAGAAAATAGAACTCGACAGGAGTGTTAGTTTGTATGAGTTTTTACAAGGGATAAAGTAGGTGGTAGGTGTTAGCTTGTAGGTGTTAGGTGATAGGTGATAGGTGATAGGGCGACAAGCGTGGAAAGATTGTCGTAACTTTCAACTCTCAACCACTAATTTTATTTTAAGTGATTTATTTAGACTTTATGCAGTTTTTAGTATATAATTTACATATTTTTTATATATTTGTATTGTAAATTAACATTAATACAATACTTAAATTTCTTTTATGTCTAACATCCTTCCAGACAGCATGATGCGATACTTTGTTATCAAAGATGATGATTTGCATTATGGTCTTGTCATTACCACTGTTGGTTCGCAGAGTGTCACTGCCAATCAACATTATCCGCCTGAGGGTATAGCTCACCCTAGCGGTTATTATTTTTCAGTTTCACAGGGGAGAGTATTACAAGAGTATCAACTTATCTATATAGTATCTGGGGGAGGAGTACTTAAAATAGATGAAGTTGGAGAGTTTGCTCTTGAGGAGGGGGATTTATTTATGGTGTACCCTGGAGTTCGTCATCGCTACTATCCTAATACAAAGACAGGTTGGTGTGAGTATTGGATAGGATTTAAGGGCGATATCATAGAAAGTATCGTATCAAAAGGATTCTTAAAGCTGTCGTCGCCAGTATTCAAAATTGGCCATAATGAAAGAATAATAGACCTTTATAAAAAGGTTTATGCAATTGCTAGTGAGGAGCGTGAAGGGAATCAGCAAGCCTTAGCAGGTATTGTGATGCATATTCTAGGTCTTGCGATGTATCGCCATAGAACCTCAAATTTTGAAGATAATGAGGTGGTCTCAAAAATTGCTGAGGCTAAATCCATTATGCGCGAGAGCCTATATAATAAGGTAGATCTTGAACCTATAGCTACTCACCTAAATATGAGCTACTCAAATTTTAGAAAGACATTTAAAAAAGTGGTGGGGGTCTCTCCCTTATCCTATTTCAACCAGATGAGAATAGATGAAGCAAAACTGTTGCTAAGTACAACAAACCTATCAATAAAGGAAATATCTTTCCGCCTGTCATATGATAGCCCAGAAGCTTTTTCGGTTTATTTTCATAAAAAAGTAAAAGTCACACCTAGCCAATATCGAATGTTAGGTTTTGCTAAAAATGGAGTTTAAACTATCATTCCTTAAGGATAAGTATTTACATTTATCAAAATCAAAAGTTTTTATATCATAATGACTAGTAATTTGTAGTTTATTATAGGTATTTTTGTGACATATCATAATACTGACAAATATGGAACAATACAATTTTTTAGCTTTTGACTTAGGGGCTACATCGGGGAGAACTATTTTGGGAACTATTCAAGAGGGTAAAATCGAGCTTAAAGAGCTTACCCGTTTTCCAAATCGCGCTGTTAATATAGCCGATAACTACTATTGGAATATCTACTTGCTTTACGAAAGTATTGTAGAGGGGCTATATGTAGCATCTAAAGAGGGGGTTAAGATCTCATCTATAGGCATTGATACTTGGGGTGTTGATTTTGTATTTGTGGGTGAAGATGATAAACTTCTGGGGCTGCCTTACGCTTATCGTGATCCGCATACATTAAATATATGTGATGAGTTTTTCGAAGAGCATATATCTAAAGAACAACTTTATGAACGTACGGGGATACAGATAATGAATTTTAATACTATCTTTCAGCTTTATGCCATGAGACGTAATAAATGTACTGCTCTAGATGCTGCATCAACTATTATGTTTATGCCTGATGCGCTAGCATATCTGCTTAGTGGCTCCAAAGTTACGGAATATACTATAGCATCGACTTCACAGATGTTAAACCCATACACAAGAGAGTTTGATAGCGATATTTTGAGTACCGTAGGAATTGATAAGAACATGTTTGCACCTATTGTTATGCCTGGTAATGTTATAGGTCATTTACGTCAATCTGTTGCTGAGCAGTGTAATGTAGAACAGTTAAAAATTATCGCTGTAGGAGGGCACGATACCGCTTCAGCCATAGCCTCTATACCTGCTACAGACCGTAATTTTGCGTATCTAAGTTCAGGGAC
>JAWXTP010000095.1:0-11378 GCA_044433415.1 Rikenellaceae bacterium | reverse complement strand
CTCCTTCTCCTTCTCCTATTACCTAACACTTAGGTTTCTTACCATGAGCGTTACATAACGTCCACGATTGTACGCTTTTTCCAAGAATGGTTCATATGTGCGGCGTTTTTGATTATTTTAAGCGGAGCAGCCTCGACGGCTGTGAGCATTGAAATAATCAAAAAGGTCGCAAAGATGAGCCGTTATTGGGAAAAGCCCTCACTATGCTACAAAAAAACTACACACTCACAGAATGTTCGCGTAAGGCATCGTTAAGAGAGGTTTTAAGATCAGTAGATGCCTTTCTTTTACCGATAATAATAGCACAAGGAACATGGTAAGTGCCACCAGGGAATTCTTTAGGTAAAGAACCAGGTATAACTACTGAACGTGCAGGAACATAACCTTTATAAGTTACTGCTGGACTTTGAGATACGTCAATAATTTTTGTAGAACCTGTGATAGTAACCCCTGCACCAAGTACAGCTTCTTTACATACGTGAGCACCTTCTACTACGATACAACGAGAACCAATGAAGCAGTTATCTTCAATGATTACAGGAGCAGCTTGTAGAGGCTCTAATACGCCACCTATGCCAACGCCACCGCTAAGGTGTACGTTTTTACCAATTTGAGCACAAGAGCCTACAGTAGCCCAAGTGTCAACCATAGTGCCAGAATCTACATAAGCACCAAGGTTTACGTAAGAAGGCATCATGATAACACCAGGAGCAACATAAGCACCTTTACGTGCTACAGCGTGAGGAACAACACGTACTCCTAACTCAGCGTAATTACGTTTCAAAGGAATTTTGTCGTGGAACTCAAAAGGACCCACTTCTATAGTTTCCATTTCACATATAGGGAAATATAAGATAATAGCTTTTTTAACCCATTCGTTAACTTGCCATTCGCTTTTTTCAAGGTCTGTAGGTTCAGCAGTACGTAGTTTACCAGCATCTACAAGTTCTACAACTTCTTTGATGGCTTCTTTAGAATCGTCATTTTGTAGTAGCTCTCTGTTGTCCCAGATAGCTTCAATTTTTGCTTTTAATTCGTCTAGTTTCATAAATTTATAAATGTATAAGTTGTTTTATTTTTTCTTAGTTAGTTCCGTATACACAGGATAGTGGTCACTATATTTAAGGTGAGGAACATTAAAACTTACAGAAGTATAGTCCTCAGAATGTAATATGTAGTCTATCCTCAGTAGTTCCTTAAATAATTTATATGTAGCTTCATAACCAACACCAAACCTTAGGAAGGGGTCTTTTAAACCATGTCTTGACGTGAAGCAACGATAAGTGTAAGATGAAGGAACACTATTAAAATCACCGCATAATATTACAGGGTGTTTAGAGCTAGTGATAAATTTAGCTACTTTGTCAGTTTGTGTCCTTCTTTTAGAGTTGCTTACTAAAAGTTTTTCATACAAAGGAATTAAAGTATTTTTATATACTGCCGTATCTTTTAAAAGACTTAACGAATCTTGTATATTTCTGAGGTTATTAGCATCTGTAATATTAACACCTGTAGATTGAAGATGTACATTTATTAATGTTAAAGTGTCACTTCCTATTATCGCGTTTGAAACCATAAAACGATTAGAGGTGTCTTCAAAGTCGATATTCACCTGATTAATTAAAGGGTAGCGACTAAGTATGGCAATTCCGCTCCCTGTAGTTTGTGTGGTACTCGTAGAATCAGAAATATGTAGATGTATATATTTGTATTTAGGAAGTCTACTTTGTATAGAATCCAGTGATAACACCTTTGTAGCGCTAAATTCCTGTAGGAATAAGATGTCAGCAGATATGGAGTCTAATTCATTCATCATTTCATCAAACTTAAGTTTGAAATCTGTATCTCTATAACCGTGAGTGTTATAAGTGAGAATTTTGATTTTATACTTGCTGTCATCGTATCTCTTAAATAGGTTAATTCCATACATAGAGGTTGCAGTAGTGAATGTTAAAAGCAATGCCGCAAGTGGTATTATGGATAGTATATATTTTGATTTTATTATTAGATACAAAAATATTACTATATTGATGATGTATAATATAGGCATTATAAGACCTGCTGTTAATACCCATGGTTTGTCACTTTCTATGTAAGATGTTAAAAATGCACACAACAGTAAAAATGCTGCTGTAATTACAATAATTAATCCTATTGATTTTGTAAATATTCTAAAAAAATTTGACATTCTATTTGGTTCTTTTATCCTTATACAAGGAATATTTTATAAATTGTTTGAGGGTAGTTTTAAAAATCGTTAAAATCCAATTTTTAGAAATTCCTTGAAGCTCTCTCTATCCTAAGTAACTCTGGTGTTAGCCATGCTAAGCCTAAGATTTTTTCAGTTAAACTTATTACTTCGTCTTCGTTTGTTGCGTGTTTATATTTAATACCTATTTGTCTGCCTTGTTTTAAAGATTCTTTTTTTAACTCTTTTAACGCAAGTTCTAAAGATTTAGTATTTGTGTTTTTTAAGTTTAAAACTATAAAATCAGCGCCTGATGAACAGATATGCCCTACAGTACTTTGCACTTGTTCGTCAGAGGTAAGTTTGTTAAAAGATATATCAACTTTTAAAAGAGCGTCAGCTTCAATTTCATTTTTTAAAAGACTTAACTCTCCTTTTATTTCGTTAATCTCGTCTATATCAGCATCATTTAAGTCAACAATGACCTCTATTTCCTCAGCTCCATTCTCTATAGCCATAGCGCATTCTAACATAAGTACCTCAATGTATGTGCCACAACGTGATACAGAAGAAAGAGTGATATCTAAATCTGCTAAAGCTACACCAACAGCTTCTAAAAGCGCTGGTGATACAGAAACAGCCACATAATTAACTTTGGATTCTAATAAAGAAGCTATCTTGTTGTTTATATGCGCACTATTTATTGTTTCTGATGTTATATTATATTCTAAAAACTTTGATGTAAGCATTGTATTAATATTTTATGTGTAATTTAGAGCATTTTTTTAACGTCCCTATATTCACCACAAATATAATGTTTTTTTGTAAACAATTATCAATAAGACAAATTAATTTTATAACATTAGAGGTGTAGGGTGCTTTTTGTGACACATTCAATGGGTATAAACACTTATTTTGCCCTTTAAAGAGCTGTTTTTAACTTCAGTGTAAAATTCTTACGATATATTATTGTTATCTTCGCCCAAAATTTAAAACGAAAAAACTTAAACCCTTTATGAATTTTAGAAAACTATTTAGCAATGAAGATTTGCTAGCCGTTTGGATAGGTGTCATAATTTTAGCATTGATTTCTGTAGTGCACTTTTCTCAGTATGATAATGTTAAAGAAAAATATGATGTGGCTGTGACAGAAAGCATGGCAAATGGTACAGGTGAAAGCGTATCGGTAAAATCTATGGAAATAGGCGTTGCAAAAACTGTGAAATCTCTTGTGGCAACACCTAAAAAATGGGAGGTCTCACCTCTTGATTCAATACGCCCTGAAGGTAAGACAACACTATTAGTCTCTATGCTTGGACTTTTTGTATTTATTTTAGCTCTTTTTGGTACAGGAGTGAAATTAATGGGCGAGAGCTTCAAGAAATTTGCTGTCTCGCTTGCTGGGGTGTTCCTTATAGCGATAATTTCTTTTGTGCTTGCAGGCCAAACTGAGGTTAGCTATTTAGGTATAAACTATGCAATCTGGGCTATAGCAATAGGTATTATTATAAGTAATACTGTCGGAGTACCAGAGTGGTTAAAACCTGCTATAAGAAGTGAGTACTACATAAAAACAGGTCTTGTGATTATGGGTGCTGAGATACTTATTAATAAGATATTGGCTATAGGTCTTCCTGGTATTTTTGTTGCATGGATAGTTACACCTATAGTGCTTATAACAACTTATATTTTTGGTCAGAAGGTGCTTAAGTTAAAGTCTAAGTCGTTGAATATGACTATTTGTGCTGATATGAGCGTATGTGGTGTTAGTGCCGCTATAGCTACTGCTTCTGCAACAAAAGCTAAAAAAGAAGAGCTTACTATAGCTATTACCTTATCTATGATTTTTACGGTTGTGATGATGGTGGTATTACCTATGATAGCTAAAGCATTAGGCTTGTCAGAGGTTATTGCTGGTGCATGGCTTGGAGGTACTCTAGATTCTACAGGTGCTGTAGTTGCAGCAGGTAACTTTATAGGGGATACTGCTCTAAATGTTGCTGCGACTATTAAGATGATACAGAATGTGCTGATAGGTGTTGTGGCTTTCTGTGTGGCGTTATATTGGGCTATCTATGTAGAGCGTACTCCTGATGCTCCACGTCCAAAACCTATAGAGATATGGACTCGTTTCCCTAAGTTTTTATTAGGCTTTGTGGGGATGTCTATAGTATTTTCTATTCTATATACCAACCTTGATAAATCTATGGCCTCGGCTATGATAGATAATGGTATCATTAAAGGTTTTACAAAGGATTTTAAAGATTGGTTATTCTGTCTAGCTTTTGTATGCATAGGTTTGAATACGAACTTTAAAGAGTTCTCGAAACATATCCAAGGTACAAAACATATTACTTTATACTGTTGTGGTCAGCTGTTTAACATACTATTAACCTTAGGTATGGCTTATCTTATGTTTAATATTGTGTTCCCAGATATCACTTCTAAGATATAGTTGTTTTATGAAATACGTTAAATTGGGAATAGCTCTATTAGTAGTATACTTTATTATAAGTGTTGTGATACCAGCAATAAATAGATCTCCTTTGTTAAGTGAATTTCAAGAAAATGTGCGAAAGTGGGATATAAATACAGCGGCATTTTTTTATACAGACCATATTTCTTCAAAGAAAGAGATACAGAAATATACCGATAAGTAGAGTTTAAAGTTAAAAAAAAGTAAAAAAAATAAAAAAATGTATTTTTTTTTAATAACAGATTGTGTTTTTAAAAAAAAATAGTATTTTTGTAGGGTATTGAGTCTGTTATAATGAGGTTTAATTAGAGCATTTTATAATAATAAAAGAGCTGTAAGGTTCGTTTTAAAAGTGCTTTAAATCTGATTACAACAGATATATTTCATTAAAAATTCAATTATTTATTAATTTAATAGATTAAAAAAATGTCAAAAATTAAAATTGGTATCAACGGTTTTGGACGTATCGGTCGTCTAGTTTTCCGTGCAGCAGCTGCAAACCCTAATGTACAAGTAGTAGGTATTAATGACCTTATCTCTGTAGATTACATGGTATACATGTTAAAATATGATACTGTTCACGGTAAATTTAATGGTACAGTTGAAGCTGTTGATGGTAACCTAGTAGTAAACGGTGAAACTATCCGTGTAACTGCTGAGCGTAACCCTGCTGATCTTAAATGGAACGAAGTTGAGGCTGAATACGTAGTTGAATCTACAGGTCTTTTCTTAAGTGTTGAGAAAGCTAGTGCTCACGTTGCTGCTGGTGCTAAACGTGTTGTTGTTTCTGCTCCATCTCCAGACGCTCCTATGTTTGTAATGGGTGTTAATAACACTGAGTACGCTGGTCAAGACATCGTTTCTAACGCTTCTTGTACTACTAACTGTCTTGCTCCTATCGCTAAAGTTATCAACGATAACTTCGGTATCGTTGAAGGTCTTATGACAACAGTTCACGCTACAACTGCAACTCAAAAAACAGTTGATGGTCCTTCAGTTAAAGACTGGAGAGGTGGTCGTGCTGCTGCTGGTAACATTATCCCTTCTTCTACTGGTGCTGCTAAAGCTGTAGGTAAAGTTATTCCTGCTCTTAACGGTAAATTAACTGGTATGGCTTTCCGTGTACCTACTTTAGATGTTTCTGTAGTTGACTTAACTTGTCGCTTAGAAAAAGCTGCTACTTACGCAGAAATCTGTGAGTGTGTTAAAGCTGCTTCTGAAGGTGCTCTTAAAGGTATCCTAGGTTACACTGACGAAGACGTTGTTTCTTCTGATTTCGTAGGTGAAGCTCGTACTTCAGTATTTGATGCTAAAGCTGGTATCGCTTTAAATGAAAACTTCGTTAAACTTGTTTCTTGGTATGACAACGAGTGGGGTTATTCAAACAAAGTTGTTGAGTTAATCCAACACATGGATACAGTTAAATAGTATTTGCTGTTCTTATATAAAAAAGGTAATCACGAAAGTGGTTACCTTTTTTTAGTTTTTAGCTTGTAGCTTTTAGGGCGACAAGCGACTAAAGATTGCTGGAGGGTCACAGGGGTCATAGGGAGGGCACTGAAAAAGTCCTCTTTATCTTCTGGAGAATCGCATATTTGAAAACACCTCGTATAGGTACCCGAATAAAAATGGCATTACAGTAAGTTTTAATTGGTTCACAATTGGTTCACAATTGGTTCAAAAATCAATGATGAAAATAAGTTGATTTTAGTTAAATTATTGATAGTTAGGTGTTTGTGTATTTTTTAATTGGTTCACAATTGGTTCACAATTGCCTCACAAAATGCAAATTGTCTTTTAAATGTATAGCGTTTTTTAGGTGGAAAGGCGACAAGCGAATAATGAATGAGGGATATAGGCGACAAGCGTGGAAAGATTGTTGGAGGGTCATAGGGGTCAAAGGGAGCGCACTGAAAAAATCAAAAATTAGCTTTTTGAGAGCGTTTTTATTCGGGTATCTATACGAGGTGTTTTCAAATACGCGATTCTCCAGAAGATAAAGGGGACTTTTTCAGTGCCCTCCCTCTGACCCCTATGACCCTCCAGCAATTTTCCCAGCAATATATAGTCGCTTTGCGCGACCGATACTCACTTTAGATTAATTAAAAGGTGAAAAATTCAAGGCTTTAAATAATGATAAATAGCTATTAACCTGTGCAGCATACAGTTGGATGTAGCTTAGCTCGGTAGCAAAAAGTTCCCTTTGAGCGTCAAGCTGGTTAAGGTAGTCGTCAAAACCCTCTAGGTATAGGCGGCTAGTCATGTGTTCTATGGCTTTGTTAGACTCTACAAGGTTTAAAGTTTCGTGTAGCTGTCTTTTATATAGCTCTATGCCAAGAAGTGCTACTTCTACCTCCTTGAATGCTGTGATAACGTCTAGCTCGTAGGCATATAGAGCTTTGTTGTATTTTTCTACAGCAATACGCTCATTGTTCTTGTTAATCCCAAAGTAAAGTATAGGTTGTAAGAGAGATACTGTCGCACCCCATACACTAGGATTCCCGTTAACAAGACTTTTCAGGTGACTAGAGCTTAACCCACCATCCACAGTGAGCGATATAGAAGGGAAACGTGCAGCATGCGCAACCTTCACTCCACTCCTTGCACTCTCCAAGTCGTACATTGCCGCACGTAAGTCACTTCTATTTTTTAATATATCTGATGGTAAGCCTGCCTTGATAATCGGAAGCCTCATATTCTGTAATTCGCAATTTTTAAACCTTTCATAACCTACACCTGTCGTACCTAGGACTATGTTAATGTTAAGTATAGACTGCTCTAGGGCTTGTCGGTACTTAGGTATAGCCACAGCGGCAGAAGCCTCTAGAGCTTTCGCCTGAGCAAGGTCTAACCCTGAGGACATGCCATAGCGAAACAAAGAGTCTATAAGAGAGACAGAGCTGTGACGGCTAGCGTAGGTTTGCTCAGCAAGCTCTAAAGCCCTTTTATATTCTAGGATGGATATGTAAGATGTGACAAGTTCACATACCACGCTAAGCATCACATCCTTATACTCCTCATAGTCGGAATAACTCTCATAACGAGCCACCTTGATAGAGTTAGACTGTTTCCCTGCAAGGTTAAATTCCCAATTCATAGTGGGTGTTACCACATAGGTCTGTTCTATCTTTGTCGCAGGGGTGTATTCACCCTCAGCAGACAGCTCTAGGTTGAAGTTAGGAAGAAGCTCCCCCCTTGTTACACCTAGGTTGCGACGTGAGATAAGAACATTAGAGTAGGCTGTTTTTAAGTCGTAATTATTTGCTAGAGCTTCAAGGACTAAGTTGTTAAGTACGGTGTCGCCAAAGTTACGCCAGAAAGCGGTGTCAAGACTCAATTCGTGAGAAGTCTTGTCGTCAAGTTCAAATTTGAAATCCTCAGGAAGTTCCACCTTTACAGTTTCAAGGTTCTTAACAGGTGAGCAAGCTATTGCAACCGCTAAAATTGATAAGTATATAATATTTTTCATGCGTACGTTATTAAGAATTTGTATTATTAAGAGGAGTGTCCTTAATTGAGTTAAGGCTTTCTCTTTTAGCATCAAATTTAGCTATCTTACCTGCTATGACATATAGTGAAGGGTAGATAAACAAGCCTAATAGTGTAGCTAATAACACCCCACCAACTAATGTAAGACCCATTACATTACGAGCAGTAGAGTATACTCCCGAAGCGAAGATAAGCGGAGATACTCCAAATATAAACGCAAAAGCTGTCATTAATATAGGTCTTATACGGAGCTTTGCAGCGCTAAGTGCAGCATCAAGCAGGGATTTACCTTTTTCGAAAAACTCCATCTGAGCATATTCTATGATAAGTATAGCATTCTTAGCTGATAGCCCTATGAGCATAACAAGAGAAATCTGCATAAACACATTGTCTATATATTTAGGGTCAAAGAGACCTGCAAGCCAGATAGAGGAGAAAGCCCCTAGGAGCGCTAACGGTATGCCTAGCAGTATGGAGAAAGGTAATACCCAGCTGTCATATAAAGCTGTAAGTGTTAGATATACAAATAGTAAAGCTATAAGGAACACATAGATAGAACTTTTCTGCCTATTTTGTAGAAAGGAAGCACCACTCCAAGCGAAGGTTATATCCTCGGGGAACATGCTTTCTGCTATGCTAGTGACTTTCTCCATACCTGTAGTCGAAGAAACACCTTTTTTAAGGGATATATTAAGACCTATAGCAGGGTAGAGGTTAAACTGATTTACAAATTCCACACCTACAGTATCTACTATAGTTACGAAGGTAGAAATAGGAATCTGTTCGGACTCATCATTCTCTATGAAGAAGTTTCCAAGGTCTAAGTCAGAGCTACGAAACTCTGATTCTGCTTGTATGTATGTTTCATAGAGCCTGCCAAAACGGTTAAATTCATTAATGTAAGCTCCCCCTAGGTATGTGTTTATAAGCGTATGTAGCTCATCAAGAGATACACCCTTAAGTGTTTCTAGCTTGTTGTCTATTACAAGTTTACGCTGAGGTATGGTGTTGTTAAACTGAGTAGTTACTGAGGAGAAGTAGCCACTGTTTTTTAGGGAGTCTATAAAGTTAAAGGTCTCAGAAGCAAGTCTCTCACCACCCTCACCGCTAAGGTCTTGTACTGAAAGTGTAAGACCCGATGAAGCGCCTAACCCAGGGATGGAAGGAGGTCCAAAGGCAAAAGCCATAGCCTCACTAACTTCAAGGTAAAGTCTTTCATTTACCAGATCAGCAATCTCAAAAGAAGTCATCGTACGTTGAGAGTAATCCTTTAATGTGAAAAATACTGTGGCACTAGATGTAGAGCTTGTATTTGAAAGTAAGTTAAAGCCCCCTGCTATGGCGCAATGTTCCACATCGTCTATGCTAAGTATTATATCCTCTACCTTCTTAGCTACCTTGTCAGTACGAGAGAGTGAGGCAGCCTCAGGGAGAGATATAGCAGCCATAAGGTAGCCTTGGTCTTCTTCGGGAAGGAAGCCTTCAGGGATTTTTATAGCTAGAATCACCACTATAGCAGTTATCCCTACAAGCGAAAGCATTGCTAGTTTGCGATGCTCCTCTATCTTACGTAGTGTTGAGTCGTAACGATGCAAGAACCGTGTAAACCATCTGTTGAAAGCTCCAAAGAAACCTGTTTCCTGTTTTTTCTTAGGCTTTAAGATTATAGCACATAGTGCAGGGGTCAGCGTTAGAGCGTTGAAAGCTGATATCAATACCGAAAGAGCTATGGTTATAGAAAACTGTTGATACATGAGCCCTGTGACACCTGGAATGAAAGATACAGGAACAAAAACAGAAGCTAAGACTATGGTTGTAGTAATAACAGGAGCTGCTACACTTTTTATAGCGTTCATTGTGGCCTGCATAGGGGTTTGTCCCAATTCAAGGTTAGCTTGCACGGCTTCTACCACAACAATAGCATCATCAACCACCAATCCCACAGCAAGGATAATCCCCAGTAGGGAGATTATATTTATCGAAAATCCAAAGAGAGGGAACAGCATAAACGCCCCAATTAGAGAGACAGGGATGGTGATAAGAGGTATCAGTGTGGTTCGTAATTCCTGAATAAAGACGTAGATTACTAATATCACAAGGAAAAGAGCAAACAGTAGAGTATAGAGTATTTCTTTTATTCCTGAGGTTATAGGGTTCACACCATTTACAATAATGGAGTAGTCCATGCCGTCTGGGAACTTCTTGCTTAGACGTGCTAGGGTGGCGTTAACCTTACTTCCCACATCTACAGCGTTGCTACCTGGTGATTGGTATACCACCATTATTGCGGCAGGTTTACCATCAAAATGAGAAGACATATCATAGTCCACAGTAGAGAAATCTACACGAGCTAGGTCTTTAAGGCGCAATACACCGCCCTTACTATCCGTGCGGAGTATTATATCTCCATACTGTTCAGGAGTTTTTATCTGAGCAGGCATTAAGACCGTATATGTGAAATATTGAGGTGAGGAACTAGGTTCAGCGCCTAGCTTCCCAGAGGGGAAGATGCCACTTTGAGCTTCTATGGCTTCTGTTATTTCTGTTATGGAGATTCCGTAATCTTTCATTTTGTGGGGGTCTACCCATACACGCATGGAGTATTCTCCTGCCCCAAGGATATTGACATTACCTACTCCATTAACTTTAAGGATATCGTTCTTGATATTCAACATGGCATAGTTAGCAAGGAATACATTGTCATAGTTGCCATTAGAGTAGAGAGCATAGACCATCAAAAACCCATTCATGGTTTTCATAGTTGTCACTCCCTGCTGAGTTACGGAAGTAGGAAGGTAGGAAGTTACTGTAGAGACTTTATTCTGTGTTAGTATGGTGCTCATATCTTGATTAGAACCTATCTCAAATATAGCTTGTAGGTTCATGCTACCGTCCGAGGAGCTTGTAGTTTGTAGGTAGAGTAAATCTTCTACACCCATGATGCTTTGACCTATGGGGGTAGCTACAGATTCATCAACAGAAAGGGCATCTGCACCTCGGTAATCTGCTGATACCGCTACCATAGGAGGGGTGATATCGGGATATTGCTGTATGGGAAGACCTGATATAGAGATTAGACCTAAGACAACAATAACTATAGATATTACTATTGATAGGATGGGTCTTTTGATAAAAATATCTTTCATGATTAATGAATTAGTGATTAGTGATTAATAACGACAAGTGGTTTTCGGCTAGGACTAAATACCTGATAACGAGACGACC
>JAWXTP010000094.1:0-11775 GCA_044433415.1 Rikenellaceae bacterium | reverse complement strand
GACGCTATAGGCACTTCTGCCCCAGAATTAATAGTCACTATAATGTCTGCATTGAAAGGCAGTGGTGACGTTGCCGTAGGTAATGTTGTAGGTTCTAATATCTTTAACACCTTATTAATTTTAGGAACTACAGCTATTATTTGCCCTATAGAGTTTACAAGGAATAATGTAAAAAAAGATATCCCTTATGGCGCTGTAGCTTCTCTTGTTCTACTACTTGTAGCTGCTGACAGCATATTTGGAGAAGGGGTAAATATTATAACTCGCAGTGAAGGTCTCACTTTAGTTGTTATGTTTTGTATGTTTATGGCCTATACTATTTATTCATCTAGCTCTGAAACTCCTAAAACAGAAGAAACTCCTAAAGAAGGGAAAAACACTTTAATGTTGATAGGTATGACTATTGCTGGTCTAGCGATGCTTGTATTTGGGGGAAACACCTTCCTTAATAATGCTATTATTGTAGCTGAAAGAGCTGGTATAAGCCAAAAGGTTATAGCTATAACTCTTATGTCAGGTGGAACATCTTTCCCTGAACTTGCAGCCTGTGTTGTAGCAGCTATTAAAAAGCGTGGAAACATGGCTCTAGGTAATGTTATAGGTTCAAATATCTCAAATATTTTCCTTATCGTAGGTACAGGTGCTATCATAACTCCTTTAACTTTAGGAGATATTACTCCTTTTGACTTATTAGTAGTTCTCGTTTCTTCAATATTAGTATTTATTAGTGCTTTTGCATTTAAGGGATTCAAAATAAACCGTATAGAAGGTGCTATTTTTGTAAGTTTATACTTTGCTTACATAGCATCTATATTAATATAAGCCTTAATAACTTGTAACGTTTAATATTTATATGTACTTTTGTGTTATATGACCTCTATGAAAACTAAAAATATTGAATTCTTTATTGCTAGCAGACTATCGAAAGAAAGTCTTAAAGGCAAAAATAAGGTAATGATAAATGTAGCTACAATCTCCGTTGCAATTTCTGTTGCGGTAATGATTGTGGCTATAAGTGTTATCGTTGGTTTCAAAGAACATATAACATCTAAAGTTACAGGCTTCAACTCCCATATCACCATATCTAAGTTAGATATAAACAGGTCTTATGCTTCTAAACCTATAGCCGCAACACCGTCTTTCCTAGATGAGATACGTCAACTAGAGGGTGTAAAATCCCTAAATGGTTACACCATAAAACCAGGAGTCATAGAAAACGATGATTTAATAGAAGGTGTGGTACTAAAGGGAGTAGATATTAATTTTGACACAACCTTCCTTGCTAATTTCATGGTTGAAGGCTCTATAATGAACCTTAACACTGAGACCCAAGAGAAAACTATAGTAATATCCTCTACACTAGCCAACTTGTTAAATTTTAAGGTTGGAGACAAAGCACGTATGATGTTCATAGAAGAACCTCCACGTAGAGATTTATTTACTATTTCAGGAATCTATAACACCTCCTTTGCTGAGGTAGATAAGATAATGATTTTTACAGATATACGCAATGCTAACAGGCTTTATAATTGGGGCTCGGATTCATTGACAGGCTATGAGATAAAAATCGACAACATGAAAAACCTTCCTCTCATTAAAGAGCAAGTAGAAGATATAGTCTTTGAACGTAATAGCATTAGTGATATGCTTTTAGTAGATGATATAACAAATAGCAACGGAGCTATTTTTGACTGGTTAAATCTTCAAGATTTAAATGTTATAGTAATATCTATTATCATGCTTTTTGTTGCAGGGTTTAACATGATTTCTATGATGCTGATACTATTACTTGATAAACGAGCTATGATAGGCGTGCTTAAAACCCTTGGAGCTCACGACAAGTTAATACAACGCATATTTATTATACGCTCCCTATATGTAACTGTAAAAGGTGTAGTTTGGGGTGTTTTCATAGGCGTTAGCTTATGCTTGATTCAGTTACATTTTGGACTTGTGAAACTTTCGGAGTCAGCATACTTTATGACAGAAGTACCAATTATTATTAATCCTTTATATGTGTTAGCAGTAGCATTAGGCTCTATAGCCTCTGTACTTCTAATACAGACAATACCTACATTTATAGTGTCAAAAATTTCACCTGACCAGAATGTAAATTACCAATAATTAAGAAAATGAAACTAGATAAAAACAAAGAAGCGATAAGTGGCATGTTTGATTCTATAGCACCTTCTTACGATGCTTTAAATCACATCTTGTCACTAGGTATAGACAAACTTTGGCGCCGTAAAGTTGCTAAGATGATACGCAAAAGCGGTGCTCACATCATACTAGATGTAGCCACAGGCACAGGCGACCTTGCTATAACAATAGCAAAGAAAGCTCCCCTAACCACTATTAGAGGTGTAGACTTCTCAAAAGGTATGCTAGCTGTAGGGCTTGAAAAAGTCAAAAAAGCAGGTCTTGCAAAACAGATACACCTAGAGTATGGTGATGCTTTAAATTTGGACTTCGAAAACGAAACTTTCGACGCTACAACTATAGGTTTTGGAGTGCGCAACTTCTCTGACCTTAGAAAAGGCACAGCAGAAATGTGTAGAGTCACTAAAACTGGGGGTGTTTTATACGTCATTGAACTTTCACTACCTGAGAATGGTATTATACGTTGGGGTTACAACCTATATTTTAAGAAAATATTACCTTTCATAGGTCGCTTTGGCTCGAAAAGTGATTTTGCCTATAACTACTTACCTGAAAGTGTAAATCAATTTATTGAAGCCTCAGAATATTCTAAATTACTTAAGGAAGTAGGATTTAGTGAAGTGAGAATATGTCCTCTTACTTTTGGAGTTGCTACATTATATGTTGCTACTAAATAAGTTTTAATAATACAACATGAAAAAAATACATCTCATACTAGTTTTTATTGTTTGCTGTTCATGCATGCGCAACAAGACTGTGCATATTGAATCTTTAGCAAGTTTTAATGTAGATGCAGTTACCAACACAGGACTAAACAGCACCATAGGAGTAAATACTCTCAATGACTTCTCAGGGAAGGTAAAGATAGTTGATGCCGAGGTGACAGTTTACAGCACAGGATCTACGAGTCCTCTTATAACCATTACTCCTACCCAAGAAATCATTATTCCTAAAGGTAGTTCTACAGTTTCAATACCTCTAGAAGTTGAAGTTAAGGGAGGTCTTTTAGGGTCTATCATGGTAATAAACCTACTAAAGAATAAGAGGGAGAATCTTACTATTTCGGTCAATGTACACGCAAAAAAAGGCATAGTTTCAGCTAATTTAAGCCTAGAGAATATGACTTTTGAGCAGTTTTACAAAAAATTTAATGTAGATAATTCACTTATTGATGGTTTATTAAACAAAATTTAATATTTTTGTATTTTATACGATACCTTTAAAAGACAAATTATAACTTATGAAAAAGCTAATCTCTTTATTATTTATATTTTCTATCGCTACAGTTGCTGTTTACGCACAAAAGGGAAATATTACTATAAATAACGCAGCCGAAGTTCAAACACACTCACCGCGACTTGACAAAACGATAAAAGCCTATAGTGTAAGAATTTTCTTTGACAATTCTCAGAATGCTAGAAAAGGCTCTGAAGAAGCTAAGAAATTATTTAAAAAGTTATATCCTGACACCTACATCCTTGACGAATACACAGCACCTTATTTTAAGGTTACAGCAGGTAAATTCCTAACCCACGAAGAAGCTATAATCCTTTGGGGTAACATCCTAAGTGACTTCCCTAACGCCTTTGTAGTAAATAACTATTTACCTATAGAGGAATTTACAAACTCTAGTGTTTTAAGGGATAAATTTAATGCCGCAGCATACGAAGAAGTTGGTAATACACCTATCGTCACTGATGATGATGATAATAATGATTAGTGACTAAGGGCTAAGGATTAGTGATTAATGGATGTAAGAAAGGAGCATTATTACAATTTAATAAAAAATGATCCGACACAAAAGGCAAATATAAATGGTTGGATTAATAAAAGAGTCAATGATTTTAGGAAAAAATAATTTTGTTAAATTTAAAATATAAAAATATGTCATTTAAAAAATTAACCATCTTATTTGTTTTGTGTTTTGCATTTTCTTCGGTTAAGTCACAAGAACTATTTAATGGAAATTGGGGACGTTTGTTTTTCGACAACAATGGAGAATGCGAAACTTCATTTAGTATGACATTAAAACAAAATGGTAACGTAATTAAAGGACGGCATATACGTACCTTGCTTTATACTCTTCTTATGGACGAAATGGAAGATTCTATTAATGGTATAGTAGTAGATGACAGTGTAGCTATTGTAACGGTAAAAAGCGGAAGGTCTGCCAAAACTCTAGGTAAAGCAAAACTTGAGTTGATTTAAAATGATTCTTTAAGATTTATTCTTTTAGTTGAACCAAAAGAAGGGGAGCATTTCTTTCCTGACACAATGGCTCTACCTAAATATAGAGGAGAGTAAAGCACTAACGTAACCTTCTAAACTTAAATATAAAAATATGTTATTAAAGAAATTAATCATCTTATTTATTTTGTGTTTTGCATCTTCTTCGGCTAAATCACAAAAACAATTTAATGGAAATTGGGGACAAATATTTTTTGATTGTGATGGTGAAGCTGAAGCATCATTTTGTATGTACTTAAAACAAAATGGCAACGTAATTAAAGGAAAACATCTTTGTGTTATTGCTCACGGTTTCCTTATAGACGAAATGGAAGATTCTATTAATGGTATAGTAATAGATGACAGCGTTGCTATTGTAACGGTAAAAAGCGGGAGGAATTTCATAAAAGCTAGTGGCAAAGCAAAACTTGAAATAGTTGAAAATGATTCTTTAAGATTTATTCTTTTAGTTGAACCGAACGAAGGAGGTGAGCATTTCTTCCCTGGCACAATAACTATACCTAAATATAAAGAAGAGGTTAACAATGATTAGTGATTAATGGCGATAAGCGTGGAAAGATTATAGAAAAATTGTTGAACGACTCGTCAAAAGCGGGCTTGACCCGCAATCTCATCTTTCAACAGCAGGTTGAAGTTTCTTTCCATCACCACGTAAATGGTTAATATTATGGGAAAACAAAATCTTCTATTAAGAATACTGAAAATTTAATCAATTAATAAAAATACGATATGAATTTTAAAAAATATATGTTGATATTTGTTAATGTGATTTATCACATAATTAGGTGGTTTACAATCTTAATTAGTGGATTTTTGTTATTACTTGCCATTTCAGAAATCTTTTCTTACGAATATAATAATTTTCATCGTTGGGAGGGTGCTGATTCGTGGAATTATGCTAATCCACTGTATTATAAGGCAAGTATAATATTGGACTTATTTATTATGCCAATATTTCTTATCCTGTCAATATTTTCTTATAAAATACCTAAATATATGTATATATTAATAATCCTAATTATATATATAGCTGAAAGGTTGATATTCGACAAATACAGTGTCGACAATCCTCCAGAATGGATATTAAGTAGTATAGGAAACTTCTAATATTTAACTCCTTTTAAATAATAGAAATTTCCATTATTTGAATTATTTTCATTACTATAATTCATCTTATTTTTGTAAAATAATTAACATATAAAAAACTAATTATTTTTACCTATGGGCAATCAAACAAAACAAAACAAAACAAAATCAAATTCTTTTTACAATAGTAATAAATTTGGTAATTACATTGATTATTTATTGAATAAACAAAATTCAGAAGAAATAATCACTGAACAAAATCATAATAAAGACAATTCATGGAGCTTTCAGACGAGTTACATGGACAATGATGTTTTAAATCCTACTAAAAACAATAAAGACTCTTTACGATTTGACAATAACCGTAAATTAGAAAATAAAAGAGCTGAAGAACTTCGCGATTCCATTATTACAAAAACGATATCTATTGAAGGTGGACTTTCAAATAACAAGTACGACAAAGGAAAAACGACAAATAAAGTATCAAAACCTGTTATGATTAGTACTCCCGTAAAAGAAAAAAATGATTTTTATCATTTTTCTGGTGGAACAACACAATTAACATTTATTCCTGATATAGGGATAAGAGGCAATTACAATGTAAAAGGTTGGTCAAAAAAAGACAAAGATAACCTTAACGTGCATATATCAACACAAAATATACCTGAACTTGATATGTCAGGAAGTGTTGAGGTAAAACAGAACGGAAAAATTTACTCATCTGATAGTTTTAAGCTAAATCCAAGTGGGTACTTTTATGAAACTGGAACTCCTAAGCCATTAGGAAATGCAAGAGTAAAACTTCCTTCTCATGGTGAATATTCTGTTGATGTTAATGTTTTTGGTTTGTATAATGATGGAACTGGGAGATATTCTGTAAATTACAATAAAAAACTGCCTTATGGAAAGAAATAATTTGATTATGAAAATATTTTGTATATTTAGTATAGCTTTATTGTTATTTGGATGCAATAATGATAAACAAAAAGTTATTAATCCAGAAGCTGTTAAATACAACAACGAAGCATTAAGAATAGTAATAAACAATCATTCTAGTGGCGACTCATTAAAGTATGCAATAGAATTAATTAATAAAGCTATAGAATTAGTTCCAGAAGAAGATTTCTATCGTGCTCAGAAGGTTCACTTCTATTTAGATTATGGGGAAAGAAGATTGGCAAAAGAGGCTTCTCTTGAGAATTGGAGACTGTCTAAAAAGAATCATAAGATAGCATTATTAATTGGGGCACTATATGAAGATAATAACCAACTAGATTCTGCAAAAGTGTACTACACCGAAGCACTCGTTTCTGTAAATTCAAATAAAAAATTAGAAACAGACATTGAGACTAAAATAGAAAAGAAAATTATTGAATTAATGCTTTACGGCAGTGTTGATTTTTCTGATTTAGATAGCGCGGTAAATAACCACGAATATTCAGATATCCTAAAAAGGATTATAGATAAATTCAAAAGTGGAAACAGAAAAGAATTAAGAGAGCTTCTAATCAAGGGAACTTCTAATAATTAGATTTTAATGCTTTCAAATCTAAAACTTTAAAATTAAACAAAACCAGTTTCTATAACTCCCCTATAGAACATTTATTGCCAAATTTTTACAAACATTCTTAAAAATACGCCAATAATTATTTTACGCTACTTGAATATTTTTTATCAGCCTTAAGCACATTTTTGTTATAATGTCCAGTTTTCTTTTGGAAAAACTGGACTTTTATATTATCTTTGCATAAAATATATAATATGAAAGTATCTGATATAATTACAAATACGATTAATAGATTTCCAATTGGTTATGTTTTCACCTATAATGATTTCAATATAGAGGTCACTCAAAAAGAGGCTGCCATAAAACATTTGAATAGATTGGTGCAAAATGGTAAATTAGCAAAGCTATCAAAAGGGAAGTACTACAAACCTGAACAAACACGGTTTGGACAACTCCCTGTATCTGAATATCAAGTTGTAAAAGATCTTCTTGAGCAAGATGGACGAGTAATTGGTTATATAACTGGTTATAGAGCCTACAATATGATGCACCTCACAACACAAGTACCTAATACAATTCACATTGGCACAAATAAATTCAAAAATCCAACGGTACGAGGTGTCTATAAGATTAAATTTGTAGTCCAAAACAATACAATAACAAAGGAATCAATCCCTCTGCTGCGTTTTCTTGATGCTATTAAGAACATCAAGAAAATCCCTGGTACACTTACCGACGAGGCAGTCGTAATTCTGCTTGGCATTCTTCGTGACCTATCACAAAATGAGTTGCAAAATATAAAGAGGTTGTCGATGAAATATACACCTGCGACAAGAGCCTTGTTAGGTGCAATGGTCGAAAGTATCTATCCAAATGATAATTTGTCTTCACTTTATGAGACTCTAAATCCAATTACAAAATATAAACTTGGGGTGTCGCAAGATGCCTTGCAAACAAAAGAGAGATGGAACATAATATAAAACTACATAACGATAAAAAATTACTGTCCCAGCTCATCATTGCCACAGCTCAGAAGTATAATATACAACCAGCCTATATAGAGAAAGATTACTGGGTGACCTATACCTTGCAACAACTTGCCAAGAGCCAATATGTAGACTCCACGGTATTCAAGGGTGGAACATCGCTATCTAAAGGCTATAAACTCATATCACGTTTCTCTTATCACAAGTAAAACATTATCCAAAGACACTATTTAAGCACCATTGATAATTAGGTTATTATCAACATTACTTTATGTTAGAGCTTTGGATAATATTATTATCGGCCAAGACTTTTTAACCAACTTTTTAATTCGGGATCTGCTTCCCAAGATGATTTCTGATCAGATCCAATAGGTAATATTGAAACATACGTTTTCTCCAAAGCATCTCGCTTCTGTTTAGAATCTGCCCTAGCATAGACCTCTGTAGTTTGTATTGAGACATGACCTAATATATCTCTTATATATACAAGGTTAACGCCTGCTTGTAACAGATGCATTGCTTTACTGTGGCGCAGACAATGTGGACTGATTTTATCGGGTATGATGTTCTCTGTCATATTTCTTGCCATCGCAGCATACTTATTCAATATGTATGTTATTCCCGCTCCCGTTAGTTTGCCACCACGATTATTCTGGAAGAGTGGTCGTTGATTCATTCGAAGCTCATGGAGATTATTCTCTTCCATATACTTATCTAAAATGTCTACTTGAGCATCTTGAATAGGGACAATTCGCTTCTTGCTGCCCTTCCCAAATAGAGTTACATAACATGGCTTAGTCAGGCAAACATCAACTGGTCTAAGATCTATAAGTTCTTGCACTCTGGCTCCTGTTTCATAAAGAAGAGAGAGCATAGCGAGATCTCTACGACATCGAAGATCATCTCGTGGTATCTGCTCTAATAGAACTTTAATGCCATCCAGCGTTAAATAACTCATAGTATTCTTTATTGTCTTTTTAATTTTAATACCAAGTATCTCTTGCCATTGCTTTAGATGTACAACATCTTCATACTGCATATATCTGCAAAAGGCGTGTATTGCCGCTAATCTTTGATTCCTCGTTGTTACCGAACTATTCTTGGTTGCTTGTAACCAATCGAGAAAATCAAGAGTATTTTTTCGATTTATATGTTCAAGAGTCAGTTTTTCAGCATTAATTCTTCTATTGACTTTCATGAAATCAATATAGGATGCAAAGGCTGCTCCATATGAACGCATGGTGTTAGGGCTTACACCTCGTTCAGCCGAGAGGTATTCAGTAAAGAATCCTTTCAAATATTTTGCAAAATCATTTTTCATATTCTCGTACTATTTTTTCAAGTGAAGGAAAAATATATGATGATATCTCTCCAATTTGCATGTTCAACTCAGGGAACATCTCACTAGTTAATCGCACATAAGCTTCTGTACCCAACAGAGTTTTATGCCCCATAAAAACAGATATAATTGGCAGAAGACAATAGATGTCTTTACCTGCTTTCACCTGTTTCATAAGCGAATGAACAGCAAAGGTGTGGCGAAAATCGTGTACTCTGGGACCATGACGACCTCCGACGAAAGGAATATCACACAGTCTGAGTATCTTTCTAAACCATGTATATGCTGAGTTTTTTAATATTCTATTCCCCATATGGGAGACGAATAGTGGTTTATCGCCCAATGTTACATCCTTAATGCGCATTTTGTCTCTATGTTGCAAATATTGACGAAGTGCTTGCTCTAAAGACGATGTTATTGGGATAATGCGTTGCCTCTGATTCTTGCTCTTTCTAATAAGTATTATCCCCTTGTCAAAGTTTATATCCTCATTATTTAGGTTTAAAGCTTCGCTAATTCTCATCCCCGTGGCATATAGAACACGGAATAGCATTGGCATAGAGAACAGACATAAACGAGGTTGTATGCTATGTAAGCGAAGATTATCTGCCTCAGTGAAGAAACGTTGTATTTCATTATGGGTAAATATTCTGGGAATAAAAATCTTGTTTTTCTGTCTTGGCATCGGAGGAACATAACAAATAAAACCACAGTGACACATATAGCGTGAGAATTGATTCACTATTGACCACTTGTCATAAAGAGTTCTCTCGCTGTCATTTAATCGGCTCTCACGCCACACTTTTAATAGATCTTTGGTTAATATTGGTTCTTTAAGGTGAAGTTTGTAGTATATCTCATCAAGCTCTTTAAGGATATACTCTATCTTTGAAGTTTTGAATCCCATAACTGCTTTCATTTGCACAAAGCTCTTGATATACGGAGCAAATACACTCACATAAATATAGTTAATCATAAAACGCACCCCCTTTCTGTGAATAAAAAGATTCATCTACTAATGGAATATCAAGAACGCAGTCACGTAAATTTGTAACATCAACTCGAAGATACTCCATAGTGCTCTGAGTACTTTCGTGACCTAATATGCTTGATATAGTCGGCAATGATGCACCTTGCTGCAACATATTGCTGGCAAGGGAATGACGCATTGAATGTGGCCCAAATCTGCGCCCTGATGTGTTGATGCCTGAAGATTGCATTATTCTTATCACCACACCGTTTAGGCTTATGCGAGTCATTGGACGATATGGTGCAATTGCCGATAGAAAAATTTGACTCAAAGGTGATTTCGGTCGTGCGTCACGTGCATAGGTCACCAATGCTTCTCCAACTTCTTTTAGTAGAGGTAGCTCTACTGGTGCTTTTGTTTTATATTGGTAAAGTGTTATCTTGCCACTGTCCCAATCAATGTTATCCCAACTTAAGGCAGCGATATCTGAGACTCTCAAACCGAGCCTGGATGCAAGAAGAAAAATTGCATAATCACGTTTGCCGACAGCTGAGGATTGCTCGATAGATGTCTCAATCTGACTTATCTCATTTGCATTGTAAACTGATGGTAGCTTTTCATGTTGTGGAAAATTATTTCGAGCAAGCACATAGCTGTGATTTATTGATATAAGTCCTTTCTCGTATAGGAAAGAGCAAAACTGACGAATAGCGTAGAAGTGTTCTTGCTTACATGTCTGGGCATGGTCGACGAAAGATACGATGGACTCTTCTGTTATATCACATACTTTGTAGATTCCTTTTTGAGAGAGTCCTTCAATAAAGTAGCTTAATAGTCGTCGATGATTATGAATAGTTAATTCGCAGCGACGCTGTTCTCTTAAAAAGTTAAGATGTTGGAGTACTGCATCACCAATCTCTCCAGGCAAAGGGTAGCTTTGTAATTGAACAATCCTTCTGCGCACTTTTCCAGTCTGCATAAATTCTCTCAACAGGTGTATACTCCTACGGTGAGCACGCTGTGTCGAAACTGCTAATCCAGGCAAAACATCGGAAAGAAAGGATTCGCCAATTTGAGAAGAAAACATATCTTCTCCTGCGTTTAGCATGTATGAGACTATTCCGCTCTGCCATCGTCGACGATGTGTCTCAATACATTTTTCATCATAGCCATCATTGCGCAACTGCATTATACATTTAGCAATGAGCGACTGAATTTCTATATTTTTCATTTTACTTTGGGAGCACCATTAGAGGGGCTCAACACAAAGAAACTGAAATATTATCTAAAAATATTATCAAAAGCAAGACTGATAATCAAAAAGATAGAGCTTTAACAAACATAGACTTTGGATAATGTTTTACTTGTGATAAGAGAATCGAGGCATAGAGTGAAATATTCTGAGACATGTACCACCATAAAATGCGGTCTTTTCAAAGAAACCTCCACGCCATAGGGCTGCAAGAGTTATCTCCTGCAT
>JAWXTP010000093.1:0-11820 GCA_044433415.1 Rikenellaceae bacterium | reverse complement strand
TCTCTAACAGCTATGCTTTAACGCTTTCAAATTTTAAAGCCTCATCTTTTAATTTTATAAAATGCGCCATAGGAACCGCTATGGCTTATTTTATAAAATCAAAACCTAAGGCTTTAAAATTAGAAATCGTTAAAGCCTAGCTATTAGAGCCTCCCTTGATTTTTTGCGTTTTTCGGAAAATTAAGCGGAGCAACCTCGGGGGTTGTGAGCATTGAAATACACAGAAAGGTCGCAAAGATGAGCCGCTATTGGGAAAAGCCTTCCCGCAGTTTCTCAACAACAACAATGCTACATAGCAGCTATTACGAGCTGAGCTAGGTCATTGGCCTTCTGCTCTGTAGAGCTTTCACTATAGATTCTAATAATAGGTTCAGTGTTTGACTTACGTAAGTGTACCCAACCTTCTTCAAAGTCAATTTTCACACCATCAATATCGTTAACACGCTCAGAAGAGAATGTTTCTTTAATTTTTGCTAGAATAGCATCAACATCTACATCAGGAGTTAATTGTACTTTATTTTTTGAGATATAGTACTCAGGTAACTCAGCACGAAGTTCAGAAATTGCTTTACCACAATTTGCATAGTGAGTAAGGAATAAACCTATACCTACTAGAGCATCACGACCATAGTGACTTTCTGGGTAAATAATACCTCCATTACCTTCACCACCTAGGATAGCTTTAGCATCTTTCATTAAAGTAACAACGTTAACTTCACCTACTGCACTAGCTGAATATTCACAACCATATTTAGCAGAAATATCACTTAATGCACGTGATGAGCTAAGGTTAGAAACTGTACTTCCTGGAGTTTTGCTTAAAACATAGTCAGCACAAGCCACCAAAGTATACTCTTCACCAAACATCTCACCATTTTCACAGATAAACGCTAAACGGTCAACATCTGGATCAACAACTATACCCATGTCAGCTTTCTCCTCAACAACTAATTTAGAAATATCTGTTAAGTTTTCTTTTAAAGGCTCTGGATTATGAGCAAAGTGACCATCAGGAACACAGTTTAATTTAATAACTTCAACTCCTAATTTTTCTAATAACTCAGGAATGATTGTTCCACCTACAGAGTTAACAGCATCAACAACAACTTTTAATTTTGCTGCTTTGATAGCTTCAACATCTACTAAGTCAAGTGCTAATACTTGCTCAATATGTTCTGCATCATAAGATGAAGCTGTAGAAGTACCTAAAGAGTCAACATCACTGTAAGAGTAGCTATCATTCTCAGCAATAGCAAGAATTTTACCGCCTTCTTCAGCATTGATAAATTCACCTTTAGAATTTAATAATTTTAAGGCATTCCATTGTTTTGGATTGTGAGAAGCAGTTAAGATAATACCGCCGTCAGCTTTTAAGCCTGTTACTGCTACCTCAGTAGTTGGTGTAGAAGCTAGGCCTATGTTAATAACATTAATACCGCAACCCATAAGAGTACCTTCTACAATATGGCTTACCATTTCACCCGAAATACGAGCATCTCTACCTAATACTACAGTTATTTTTTTACCTGTAACAGTAGACTTTAACCATTCAGCATAAGCTGAAGCAAATTTTACTAAATCAAGAGGAGTAAGGTTATTAAATACTTCACCTCCAATTGTTCCTCTGAAACCAGAGATAGATTTAATCAGTGTCATTTATTTTTATTTTATTGGTTTTATTTATAATAATTCTGGAAGTCCCCCTATCTAGAAAACACTTCTGTTGAAATAAGAGTCCATCTTTCTTGCGCTTTCAGTACCTGTTCTATAACATCTCTTACACAGCCTTCTCCACCTTTCATAGCTGAAACATAATGAGCAACATGCCTTACCTCAGACACAGCATCATAAGGTGCACAAGCAACCCCTACGTTTCTCATAACGCCAACATCAGGAATATCATCACCCATATACAAAATATCACTTAGTTCTAAATTGTAATTAGCGGCAAATTCTTGTATAGTAGCCATTTTATCTTTGCAGTTAAGATATACATCCTTAACCTTAAGGTGCTCAAATCGTTTTTGAACAGAAGCTCCAATACCTCCCGATATTATACATACAGGATAACCTCTTTTTATTGCTAGAGTAACGCCTAGACCATCTTTTGCATTAAATGTACGTACTCCCTCTCCGTCAGGCATGGCTATTATAGAGCCGTCAGTAAATACCCCGTCACAATCAAATACAAATGCTTTTACATAAGCTAATTGTTCTTTAAAGTTCATCTTTATATGTGTTTAAAATTGAATTTGTTATAGTTTTATAAACCTCTTTTGTGTTATCATCACCCAAGAGTTCTAGATGTCTGTTAATAGTTGTCATATCAGCTCGTCGCGCTGGTCCTGTTTGGATTTCTTTAGGGTTTGAGCTCATAATCCTATCGAACGTCGCTTTAATAAGAGGCTGTAACACAGCGGCATCCACTCCCTCTCTTTCTACAATTTCATTTACCAATGTAAAAATATGATTAGTAAAATTATTAGCAAAAACAGCACATAAATGTAACTTCTCCCTCGTTTCAGAACTTACACAAGATACATTATTAGAAACCAAACTAGCTAGTTCCAATAACTTATTAACATTCTCATCATTGTGTGCTTCTACAAAAATAGGAACTTCACTAAAATCTAAATTTACAGAATCTGTAATGCTTTGTAAAGGATAAAATACCCCCTTATTAGTAATACAATCGCTTATTTCGTCTATATGCACACACCCTGAAGTATGACACACAACAGCACCTTTTGCAAAGGTATATACTTTTTCGCTAATTTCAGCAATAAATTTATCTTTAATTGATATTATTACAAAATCAAAAACTTCATCTATGCTATCATCTAAGCTATAGCAGCTAACACCATATTTTTCTACTAGACAACGTGCTTTTTCTACATTCCTAGCAATGATAACTATGTTTGAAGAAGGGATTTTTTTGCTAAATTGACTTAAAAGCACCTCAGCAACTCTTCCTGACCCAACAATTGCTAACCTTATATCCATTATTCTTTCATTGCATCTTCTACTTCTACCACTCCTACAGTTTCATCTGTTTCTAACTCCTCAAACTCAGATATTTTTCTAATCTTATAATTTAAAGCGGCAAAAATCAAAGTCATTATAGGGCTTATATAACAGAAAAATGCAAATGGTGCATAAATCCAAGTTGACACCCCTAGAACCGATGCCTGTGTAGCACCACAAGTATTCCAAGGTATTAATACAGAAGTCACGGTTGCTGAGTCTTCAATAGTACGACTTAATACCTCTGGACGTAGGTCTGCCTTCTTAAATAAGTTTGTAAACATACGACTAGGGACAACTATAGATATATACTGGTCACCTGTAGTTAGGTTAAAGAAAATAGCTGTTCCTGTTGTTGCTCCAACGATACCAAAAGTTTTAGAAACACGTTGTTTAATCAAGTACATAATCTTATTTAAAGCATTGTTAGCTTCTAACACTCCACCCAAAACCATAGCTGTAATTATCAACCATACTGTATTTAACATTCCTGCCATACCTCCCGTAGAGAATAAGCTATCTACCGCTTCATTACCTGTTGTGACATCAGTACTTGTATAAAGAATTCTACTACAATTTGTAAACATCACTTTAAAATCTAGAATTTCTGTTCCTGCGATGTGTCTTATAAAATCCTGCTGAAAAAATATTACACAAACAATACCCATGATGCTACCTATAAAAAGTACTGGTATTGCAGGCATTTTTTTGACTATCATTACAAACGTAAGCAAAGGAACAATCAAAAACCAAGGTGACACCTTATAGGTTTCAGAGATTATATTCTGCATTTCCGAAACGTTGACTTCACTACTTAAGTTATCCCCCCAAATTGTAATACCTATAAAAATCAATATTGTTATTGTAATAGATGGAATTGTAGTATACAACATGTATCTAATGTGAGTAAAAATAGGAGTCTGAGCTACAGCTGCTGCAAGGTTGGTTGTATCAGAAAGAGGTGAAATTTTATCACCAAAGTAAGCACCCGAAATAATAGCTCCTGCAATAATAGCTTCATCAAAACCTAAGGCCTTACCTATACCTAAAAGAGCTATACCTATGGTTGCTACTGTGCTCCATGAACTACCCACTGCAACAGAAATGATAGAACATATCACTACTACAGCTGGTAGAAAGAATGAAGGATGCAGTATCTCTAAACCATAATATATCATCGTTGGCACTATACCTCCTGCCATCCAAGCTCCCGAAAGCATACCTATGATAAACAAAATGGTAATTGCTGAAAGAGCAGAAGTTATACTTTTTGTTATGCTCTCCATTATCTCGTCCCACTTATGCCCGTTTTTTACAGCTATAACTACAGCTATACCACTTGCTATAAGTAGAGACAATTGATTGGCACCTGAAAGTGTATCATCTCCTATCCATGCTACATTTAATGATATAGATACCATTAATATAATTATGGGAAGAAGGGCTTCAAATAAATTTGGTTGTTTTACGGATCGATTTTCCACGTTATAAAGTATTTATTATTAAATATTTAAACTAACTTATTAAACACCAATAAATTATGTTAAATTCCTAAGAAATGGTTTTATATTCTCAAGAGTCAAAGAATATAAAACCATCTATGATTAGTATATAATTGGGTATTTTGAATCTATTTCATCAAAATTCCTAATTGGTATTAGAGTAAAATTGAAAGAGTAATCTTTAGTTGATGGAATTTGATATTGCTCATAAGAGAACCTACCCCAGCTATTATCTCCTCCAAGTCCTTGCATCTTATAATCTATACACACCTCAACAAAGTCGCGTGGATTTATATCATTTATATGCGTTTGTGTAAGTCCTAAATCAATTCTACGTTGATGGTCACCTCTCTCCAGACTATATTGGTTAGGTTGTTTAGACTCATTTCCATCATAATCTTCTATAGAGTTTCTAAGTGCATTAAACTCGAAAGGTTCAGTTGCTGTAATAAGTAACCCACGTGATCCTAATCTTGTTTTTCCTAATGCCATATAACGAACATCCGTTCTGTGTCCTGTTTCTTGTGGTCTTACAAAATCATGAGCCATACTTACAATATTAGTCGAATATTCGTCTATATCAGCACTCAATTTACGGTCTATATAATTATCATGAGGTCCACGTCCTAAATATTGAGTATAAAGCATAGATTTGTCTACTCTCATTCTCATTCCTAAACGTGGTAATTCAGGGGAACCTGTATAGGCCGCTTTAAAATCGCAATTAACATTTAATTCTCCAGAAGCATAAACCTTATATTTTACATTAAATTTTGCTCCATAAGGAAGGTCATATATCACATTAATCACAGCGTAAGATGACTTATCTTCTACTATTACACTAGAAACATCCATTTGCTGTGAAGCCTTTTTCCACTCTACAAGTCTTTCTGAGCTTCTATTTCCAAAGTCATTATCTGTAGGAGCTCTCCAGAACAAAGGTCTTAAACCAAAGTCATTAGCTATATACTCTTCACCTGAAACATTATAAGTCAAGAATGTCCCTGTAGCTTTATCAAAAACAAAATCTACAATATTTGAACTAACTATCACTCCCTCACTATCTTCAATAACACGAACTGTTCCTACTGGTTTAAAGTCTTGTTTTAAAGGACTTATAGGCAATTGGAATTGATCAGATGCTATAATATGACCAGCAGGTACCAAATCTGTTTTTTCTTTTGTTCTTACTTTAAAGTCAATAAAATACTCAGCACCTAACTTTTTACCAAGGCTAGAAACAGGAATTTTCACATCCTTGCTTTCACCAGGCTCAAGAGAAAGGTTTAAAGTTCCACTTTTTAAAGTTTTCCCATTTTCTTTAACATAGTAATCAACCTTATACTCATCTATATTTGTAAAGAAAAAGCCATTCTTAATATTAACAATACCTTTAGACAAATCTACAGCTGAGAAATGCACGTTTTGATATACTTTTTTAACTTCGTATATCCCTGGTTGTGGCGTTCTATCAGGCAGTACGAGTCCATTACAACAGAAGTTACCATCTGAAGGAGTGTAGGCATCACCAAAATCGCCCCCATAAGCCCAAAAATCACCTTCTTCTGTTTCAACCCATATTCCTTGATCAACCCAGTCCCAGATAAATCCACCTTGAAGATTAGGATATCTATATATCTCATCCCAGTAATCTTTAAAGTTACCTGTAGAGTTACCCATTGCATGAGCATACTCACACGCAATATAAGGTCTATCACTTTCTGACTCTCCCCACTCTCTAAGACTCTTAGCAGAAGGATACATAGGACAGAAGATATCCGTATTCCACTCTAAGACTGCTCTTTCATACTGTACAGGGCGTAAACTATCTACACCTTTAAGATAAAGATAGGTTTCATAAAAATTAATACCATTACCAGCTTCGTTACCTAAGCTCCAGAAAGTAACACAGGCATAATTCCTACCTCTTTTATATAAGTTCACAGTTCTTTCCATGTGAGCTTCAAGCCAATTTGGATTATTTGCTAAAGTACCACCTTTTTTAAGGCTGTAACCCATACCATGAGACTCTACATTTGCCTCATTACATACATAGAATCCATATTCAGAACACAACTCATAAAACAAACGTTGTTGAGGATAATGTGAAGTCCTTATTGCGTTAATATTATTCTGCTTCATTAACTCTAAATCAGCACGCAATGTTGCTTCGTCAACATAATGCCCCGATGTGTCGTTATGTTCATGGTAATTAACACCTTTTATCAGAACAGGCTGACCATTAACAAAGAATTGATTACCACGTATCTCTGTGTTCTTAAAACCTATTTTAAAAGGTATATACTCAATAAATCTACCTCCATGTTTTAATCTAAATATCAAAGTATACTGATTTGGCTTCTCTGCACTCCATGCCTTTACATTAGGGACTACATTGTTAAAAAATATAGTATCTTTTGCATTAGCACGTAAAGTAGTATCTTTTGTGTAGTAAGCTACAATCTCTCCGTCACCATCAATTATTTCATATTGAACCATAACATCTTCATCAACATTGTACGAATTAGACAGTTCTATTTCTATATCTAACTTACCATGCTTATTGTTATTATATAGCGTAGAGGCAATATTAAAATCATTAATATGAGTCTTAGGCTGAGAATATATATATGCATCACGTTCTACACCAGCAAGTCTAAACATATCCTGACACTCAAGGTAACTTCCTGTACTCCATCTATAAACAACTAATGTTATATTATTTAATCCATCAACTATATAAGGATTTATTCTAAATTCAGCAGGTGTTTTTGAGTCTTCTGAATATCCAACTTGTTTTCCGTTAATATATACATACATGCCTCCTTTTACTCCTCCTAGATGCAAGAATATATCTCTATCAAAATGCGAAAAAGGAATTTCCACATTTTTTTTATACACACCTAAAGGTACAGCCTCTGGCAATAAAGGCGGAGTAGGGTTTTTCATACTAAATTCATAAGTAGCATTTACGTATATTGGTGTTCCGTAACCTTGAACTTCCCAGTTGGTTGGAACTTCTATATCATCCCAATAAGAAAAATCAACATTAGGCTCTACAGCTGCTGAAACAGGTATATTTCTATGATCATCATCATATAAGAACTTCCACATCCCATTCAAAGGTATATAATAACGAGAAGTTGTGTAGTCATTAGCTACAGCCTCATCACGAGACGTATAACTCATAAATACAGTACGCGCTGGATATTTATTAACATCTACAACTTTTTCATTCTGCCACTCTGGCAAAGCCTGTGCAAAGTTTGTAAGATTTAGTATAGATAAAATTATTATAATTAATATTTTTCTCATATTCGTATGTTTAATTGTACGTGTTGCTAAAATCAGGGGAGTTTTAGAGGTTCCCACATATATTAAGACACAAAATTAGCTGTTTTATTTTATAAAAAAAACAAAACCCTTAAAATCACTAACTAGTCAGCTTTATATAACATTTTTCTGTCTATCTGTTATAATATTTCCCATATTCTCAACCGCCCATCCTATTAAATTATTGATATGTGGCAAAAGAGAATACGCTCTAGTTGTTAAAGAATATTCCACTTTGGGAGGAACAACAGCATATACCTCACGTGAAACAAAACCATCTTCTTCAAGAGTACGAAGTGTTACGGTTAACATTTTTTGAGAAATGTCAGGTATCTCTCTTTGTAACTCTTTAAATCTTATAGTTCCATTTTCTTGTAGTGCATACAACACTAATAACGACCATTTATCCCCAATTCGTGTGAGTACATTACGAATTGGACAATTTGGTTCATTTCTGTCTATAACCCTTAATCTGCTCATAGTTTTCTTTTTTTCATTACTTTACAAAAGTAATTAATATTCTTTTATAAACCAAAAGGCTCTACACCAAAAAAAATTACTTTTTTTTTATTTCATAACGAATTGTAATTCAACAATAGTTACCTCTAGGTAACTATCTAACTTTTAAGTACCTACTTGACAAGTATTACTTCATTATGTATATTTGCATAAGAAAAAGAGAGTTACTCTCTAAAAGAAAGTATTATAATCTTAAAAACAAATATTATGAACAGAATTTTTAAAACAATGATGTTAAGTGTAGCTATCTTAACTTCTTTTTCAGCTTTCGCACAGACTAAAGTAAACGAAAGCACAACAGTTTACGAATTAAGCAACAGTAAACTACATGTTTTTCAAACAGGTGACCCTTTAGGTGACGTAAGTTTTATCATAGAAGGTGAGAAGGGACTAGTTATCCTTGAACAACCTTTATTTTATGAAAGCATAGCTGCATTTGATAGTTACGTACAATCCCTAAACAAGCCTATTGACAAAGTCATTGCAAACTACCACCAAGGTGGTCTTTCAAATTATCCAAGCAAAAAAATCATGATGCCTGAAGCTATGATACAATTTGGTAAAGGCGAAGTATATTCTGGGATAATGGCTAAATTCTCTAAAGCATTTGGTGATACAGCAGATCTTCAAGCTGTTACTAAAGCTAAGTCTTTTACTGTTCCTTCTTCTCAAAATTGGGTTGGTGTAGAGTTTGAATTTTCTAACGGTTCAGAAACAGACTTCCCAGCTGCAAGTATTTTAATAGACAACTCAGCATTCTACACTCACTTTGCTCCTTCTAAGAGTCATGCTAGCACAATGTTACTAGACTCACCAGCGGCAGTAGATGCTATGATTACAGAACTTACAAAAATTAAAAATTCAGGAGCTAAATATATCTTTGGTTCTCACGGCCTACCTGCAACAATGGAAGATGTAGAGTTTAACCTAGAGTATATGTTGAAAGTTAAAGAACTACTTGCTAGTTGTGCAAATTCTGATATTTTTGGTCAACGTCTTATGGTGGCTTACCCAAAAATTAACGGTGTAGAGTTGATTAAACCTCTTGCTAAGGCTCTTTATCCTAATGAAGTAGTTGATGCTGACACAAAAGCTGTAAGAGAACGTATGGATGATTATTTAAATGTTGTTTCTAATTTAGATATGACTTTAGCTCGTGAATTATGGGCAGAAGGTGATAATATCTCTATTATAGCTCCTAGAAATCAGTTTTTTGGATTTGACGGTATTACTAAGGACTTTTTATTAAAGGCATTTTCTAGCTTTAAATCTCGTAAACTAAGCAGCCTTAGTGAAGTGATAAATGTTTACGGAAATTCTGCTAATGTTCAGTTATACTGGCAGTTTGATACCGTTGATGCTAAAGGTGTAGCTCACCAAGGTCGTGGTCGTGAATCACTTATTTTCGAAAAACTTAACGGTGTTTGGAAATTGGTACACGTGCATTATTCTCCTATGCCTTTGTAATGAGGTGATAGATATTGCAAAATAGCTATTATTGGGTGTGATTGCATGTATATAATAATTGAGAAGTATTGGCACCACCTGATTCAGATTAACTCACATCGTTCTTATACATAAAAATTTTGCAAATATCTATAGAGGCTTTAAGCTCAAAAATACACAATCTTTGTTACCTCTACCGCTAGTGTATGGTGGTAGAGGTAACAAAGATTGATACGATCGAGGGAAAACAGCTGCCTTTTGAGGATTTCACAGCCGAACTGTTTAAAAAATTAAATGAAATTTCAAGCAATAGATTAGAAAATATAGGCGCGATGCATATAACTATAAGTGATGCAGGAACAAATCGAACTTATCAACGTCTAGTTTACAAATCATATGAAACAAAAATATATCTACCACCCTCATCTGTTGATAATGCGACAAGTTGATTATTTTGTTCATTGTAGCTTATTGTTTGTACATCTCTATTGAGTTCTAAAATTTTTAAAGGTGTACCACTCCAGTCAAATTGATAAACTGTATTTATCATCCAATTTTTATCCGAAACCAACTTCTTCCCATCACATAAAACATAATAACATTCAGGACTCGAAGTCATTGCAAGTGCACCTCTGACGCTGTCATCAGCCCATTTTATGCTATATTGCTGCTTCTCTGGTTTAGACTTAGTTGTATATGTTGGTTCTGATATAATGCTTTCCTCTAGCAAAACAATGTTATATGGATTTGAAATGTCGAAGACCTTAAATCTTAAACCATAATTTGAGAAATAAAACAGTCTTTTTTTATTCGAATTTACAGCTATTTCACCTTGATTAATAATAAGTAACTCATTATTATGTAAACCCTTATCTTTTAGTGGATAATCTCCAAATGCTCCCAAGTTTTTAGTATTATAGTCAAATACACCAAATTGTCTATTCTCTGTAGCTTGTGATAATCCTAGTGAATTATAATATAGCTTCATATCAGCATCATAAGCAACTTTAAACCAACTTTGTTCTACTTCAGTAACTCTTATTTGTGGATTTTCCTTTAATAACTGATCAGAAGGAATGTGTAATATTTTTCTCGAATTTAACCCATATATATTCAACTCGTCATCTGCAAACCACATAGAAGTAACATCCAATAATTCAAATTTTGATCTTCCTGTTGAAATAATATCATTTAAAACATCACCACTATTCATATCATATATTCTAACTATCTTATCTGTTCTAAAATTTGAGCAGATAAGTAAACTATCTATAGTGAGTATATGAATCGGCTCTAATATGTCGGAGGATTTAATTTCCAATAGTTGTGACGTTAAGCATAGTTTCTCAAGAAATAATTCATCAATGTTATTTTGCTGTTTTTGACAACGACAAAACAAAATACATATAAAAAGTAGACTATATTTATTCATAGATTTATTTTATTGTAAAGCTATCTCAAATAAAAGTTCATTACGAAATGTCACAAATTTTCAGTTAATTTTAATGGCAAATTTTCAGATATTGCATATAACTTTCAGGTGAGATAACATTTTAGGTAATATTATTTATTGTTCCGTTCCGTAAATTACATAGACCCCTAACGTTGTACAAATAGGACTCCAAGGTGCTTTGCATGTAACATTCCCTTCTGATTCACCATTTGTCAATGCCTCCAAATTAGCTTGAATCACATACTCAGTATCAGTCATTGTTACTTGTTCGTAAGCAGTGTATCCAACATATACTACTGCTGCAGCCATTGCAACTATTGCTGTAGCTGTAAAAAATTTCATCTTTTTCATATTATTTAATTTTAATGTTTTTATTTTGAAAGATGTATACAGACTCTTTCATTTTCAGTTAATATAGTGTATGTCATTTTAAATTCAAGATAGTAAAATATAAGTATTTCACATAGGCACATTAGCTTTGAGGGTAAATTTAAAATTACAATTATTTGCTCTAAAATTTAGGGTAAAAATCAGTAACGTCAT
>JAWXTP010000092.1:0-11833 GCA_044433415.1 Rikenellaceae bacterium | reverse complement strand
TCCAAGAGTAGTTCATATTTGCGGCGTTTTTTGAAGTTTTAAGCGGAGCAGCCTCGACGGCTGTGAGCATTGAAACTTTAAAAAAGGTCGCAAAGATGGGCTGCTATTGGGAAAAGCCTTCCCAGAGTTACCGACACATGAGAAAACTTAGTATTGTTCTTTTTCGTTGGGGAAGGAGTTGGTCTTAACATCTTCAATGTAGGTCTCGAAGGCGCTAGTCATAATCTCCCCCAAATCAGCGTATCTGCGTAAGAATCTAGGAGAGAATCCCTTAGTTATCCCCAACATATCATAAGAAACCAGTACCTGACCATCTACGTCAGCACCTGCTCCTATCCCTATCACAGGAATAGAAAGTTCCTCAGCGACTCTTTTAGCTAGTTTTGCAGGAATTTTCTCCAACACTAGAGCGAAGCAACCAGCTTCTTCAAGAATTTTAGCATCACTTACAAGTTTCTCAGCTTCAGCTTCTTCTTTAGCTCTCACAGCATACGTTCCATATTTATTAATAGACTGAGGAGTAAGTCCCAGGTGTCCCATTACAGGAATCCCTGCACTTATTATACGATTTACAGACTCTACTATCTCAGCTCCACCTTCAAGTTTCACAGAGTCAGCAGTAGTCTCTTTCATAATTTTTATAGCTGATGAAAGTGCCATCTTAGAGTCACCCTGGTAAGTGCCAAAAGGCATATCTACCACTACTAGCGCGCGATTTACGGCACGCACCACAGAGCTACCATGGTATATCATATTTTCGAGAGTCATAGGTATCGTAGTTTCATACCCTGCAATTACGTTAGCTGCTGAATCCCCCACAAGAATTACATCTATACCTGCTTTATCAAGAATCGAGGCCATAGTGTAATCATAAGCTGTTAGCATAGAGATTTTCTCACCTGCTAACTTCATCTCTTTCAAGCGGTAAGTCGTTACTGCTCTTACTTTTGATTGTACTGACATTGTTTATTTTATAATTTTTATTAATTTTTATTTTCTCTAAAACTCAAGATTGTTACCATGAGCGCCTAATAACGTCCGCGGTTGTCCGCTTTTTTCAAGAATGGTTCATATTTGCGGCGTTTCTGTGCATTTAAGCGGAGCAGCCTCGGGCGGCTGTGAGCATTGAAATGCACAGAAAGGTCGCAAAGATGAGCCGTTATTGGGAAAAGCTATCGGATATCTAACTCAGCGACTAAATGTTTCGCCCCAGCATACTTATCTATTATAAATAATATATAACGAACATCCACAGCAATATTACGGCAAAGATCTTTATCATAGACAATATCACTCATAGTACTTTCCCAACATCTGTCAAAATTAAGACCTATAAGCTCACCGTTAGCATTTAGTACAGGACTACCAGAGTTACCTCCTGTAGTATGGTTAGTCGCGATAAACGCCACTCTCACAGTGCCATCAACTTCCCAACGTCCATAATCTTTATTTCTGTAAAGCTCCTTAAGTCTCTCAGGGACTTTATAATCTGGAATCTGAGGACTTTCTTTTTCTATGATACCATCCAATGTTGAGAAGTGTCTGTAAATCACTGCATCACGAGGATAAAAACCATCTACATTACCATAAGCTATACGAAGTGTAGAGTTAGCATCTGGGTAGAATATCTTCTCAGGCTGCATCTCCATAAGTCCCTTCATGTAGTTTTTGTAAAGGTCTGTGATAGTGTAATCTAACTCTTTTAGAGGATCTATCACGTTTTCTTTGTAGAAGTCACGGTAGGTGTCACTCACTTTCACGGCATATTCAGCTTTTAGGGCTTCAACGAGTTTCTCAGGAGTTTCTGCAAGAGCTATAAGTTTTGTAGAATCTGTAAGTATAGAATTTTCAAAAAGAAGCTCATAGTTTATCTGCATAGGACGGTATTTTTCGTCTATATTAGCATCAAATTCTGCTATAAGTTTCTGAGCTATCTCCTTATCTATAGGCTCATGGTAGTTCTTAAAGAACTCTCTTACAAGTGTTGTAGTATTCTTAGCACCTTTTTCAGCATCTTCTGTAATGCTAGCTGCAAATTTTATAAGTTCTATAGCGTTTATAGCTTCTGTGTAGTAGTCTGATGCAAATGCTAGGGGCTCACGTTCCACGTAAAGACCTTTAAGCTCCTCTACGACACCCTCAAATTGAGGTTTCCCCTTAGCCCACTCTATGAAGTTGGCTTCTAGTGCACGTTTCTTGTCTATAACTTCTAATTTCTCTACACCTGCTGTTTCGCCTATCCATTTTTTCCAAGCGTTAGCTACACTAGCATTTTTTGAAGCGTATTTTATTCTTACTGCTGCATCTTTCGACTGGTGAGAGTTCATAACATCTAGGCGTTGAGTGCGAAGATTTATCTTGTGAGGGTTAGACATTGCTACATATTCTACAGCATCACTCACTAAGTATTCATTAGTACGTCCTGGGTAGCCATATATAAATGTGAAGTCTCCTTCTTCAACACCTTTACTAGAAATTACTAGGGCACGTTTAGGAGTGTAAGGCACATTGTCTGGAGAGTAGCTAGCAGGCTTGTTGTCAGCTGAGGCGTATACTCTGAAAAGACAGAAATCCCCTGTATGACGAGGCCACATCCAGTTGTCTGTGTCACCACCAAATTTACCTATTGATGAAGGTGGAGCACCTACAAGACGCACGTCAGTATATTTTTCATATACAAACATGAAGTACTGATTAGAGTAATACAATGATTTTATGCTAGCTGTATAGCCGTTATCTTTTGTTGCAGCTGTGATAAGATTCTTCACATTTTCATCCATCTTATCTCTTTTTTGTTGCTCAGTCATTTTGGCTTTAACACCTTTCTCTACTGCTTCTGTTACATCTTCCATTCTTATAAGGAAAGAAGCTGAATACCCTGGTACAGGTAGCTCCTCAGCCTTGTTCATAGCCCAAAAGCCATGAGTCAGGTAGTCATGCTCTACTGATGAATGCGACTGAATAGAGCCATATCCACAGTGGTGGTTAGTAAGTAGAAGTCCTTCTTTAGATATCATCTCACCTGTACACCCTGGTAGGAGTGCTACAGCATCTTTTAGAGACGACTGGTTTACTGAGTATAGGTCTTCCGCTGTTAATTTAAGACCTTTCTTTTGCATATCTGCAAGTTTGGTCTGCCCTATTAAGCTAGGTAGCCACATTCCCTCTTCTGCACGAGCTGTGAATGCCACAACAAGCATCAAAAGAGCTATTGTAATTTTAGTTTTCATAGTTTATATTGTTTGTATTGTTTATTAATAATTTTCAGTAAATAATATTTAGTCGCTTGCGCTTTACCCAAAACCCAGGGGTGTTGTCGTGAGCGTTTAATAACGTCCACGATTGTACGCTTTTTTCAAGAGTAGTCCATATTTACGGCGTTTTTTGAAGTTTTAAGCGGAGCAGCCTCGGGCGGCTGTGAGCATTGAAACTTTAAAAAAGGTCGCAAATATGGGCTGCTATTGGGAAAAGCCTTCACTTAACTTAATAAGCATCCCATACATAACCCGAATAGGGAGACCCATTACGTTATAATATGACCCCTCTATATGCTCTATTGCGGCATAGCCTATCCATTCTTGTATACCATAGCTTCCTGCTTTGTCATAGGGTTTATAAGTTTCAATGTAATATTCTATTTCCTCATCACTAAGCATAGCGAAAGTTACCTTAGTGGTAACATCGAAAGATTCGGTTTTTGTTTTAGTTCTTATTGTAACTCCAGTAATAACGTCATGTGATTTTCCACAAAGAGACTTTATCATCTGGATAGCGTTTTCTTTGGACTTAGGTTTTCCGAGTATAGTATCATCAGCTAACACTACAGTATCAGCGGTAATAATGATATCTTTATCGTGTATTTCGAAGGGGTAGCCGTCAGCTTTTAGTTTAGAAAGATATAATGCCACATCTTTTTTATCTAGGGAATCGGGATACACCTCGTCAACTTCAAAATTGTCAGCAATAGTGAAATTAAGGTCTAAACCTTTCAATAATTCACTACGCCTAGGAGACCTTGAAGCAAGAATTATGTTGTAATCTTTTAATTTATTGTGTAATAGCATATTTTTAATGATTTTAGAGTATGTAAAGGAACATATTTTTATTGAAAAAACCAATCCTTAGAAAAAAAAATATAAAAAAAGTGTCGAAAAATTTGTATATTTAAAAATTATGCTTACCTTTGCATCGTCTTTAAAACAAAACGGTGCCATAGCTCAGTTGGTAGAGCAAAGGACTGAAAATCCTTGTGTCCCTAGTTCGATTCTTGGTGGCACCACCATTACAAAGGTTAATTTGCTAATACATAGCAGGTTAACCTTTTTTCTTTATCTAATTGCACCCCTCTCTGGTCTTTCTCAAAATGTGTATTTCGGGGTCTTACGCTAGTATATTTGTAAGTCTGTACAAGAAAATGAGGTCTTTCTCAAAATGTATTGTAAAATATTTAACGATTATTTAGTTGATTATCATTAATATTTTACAACGCATTTTGAGAAAGGCCCGAAAGACCCCCTAAAAGAGCCAACAGGACACAAAAAAAGAGCGACTAAAAAGTCGCTCTCAAACTTGCGGAGGAAGGGGGATTCGAACCCCCGGTACAGTAATCCCGTACGTCAGTTTAGCAAACTGGTGGTTTCAGCCACTCACCCATCCCTCCTGACCAATATGATTTCTCATATTTTGTGATACAAAGGTAGGTTAAAAAATGTATTCTTCCAAATTTTAACCTACTTTTTTTTAACAAAAATGTATATTTTTTTGTAAGTTGTTAAAAATTAGATGCATTTTAGAAGTCCCTCTAGAAAACTTCTCTACTTCGAATCACTACTTTGCAGGAGTCCAAGCATAATCTATATACTCCCAACTAAAACCACCTTTATCGTCAACATCCACCATTAGGTAACCTTCTTCGGTTTCTAAAAATGCACCTGTCCACCATTTTGCAGATATAGCACCAGCAGTAATAAACCAACAATCTCTTTCATAGATTTGCTCATAGATGTGTTGGTGACCTTGAAGTACTAACTTCACATTATAGTCACTTACAACTTCAAATACCTCTTTCGTATTAGTAATCATGTCTAAAGGCTTAAAGTTCCCTTCAACTACAGGGTAGTAAAGTGAAAGGAAAGGAATGTGAGTAGAAATTACTATAGGCTCTTCTTTTCCTATAACTTTTAAAGTCTCCTTAAGCCACTCTATTTGCTCAGGGTTGACGTTATATGCACCTTCATCACCTGGGTAAAGAGCATTAAGGATAATAAAGTGAACTCCATTTTCTGTAAAATGCACATGCTCTGATTTACCAAAGTATTTTTCATACATTTTAAAACCTAAAGTGTCTCTCTTACCTTCAAACACATATTGACGGTCGTGATTACCCATAGTGAAGTAGGCTTTCATACCACTTTCATCAACTATAGATTTAAAGCGTGCTTGTAAAGAATCTGCTGTAGCTTCTCTCTCATTTAACCTGTCGCAGTCTATGTTGTCACCACCAAAAAGTACAAACTGTGCACCTTTAGATTTTGCATCTGCTAAGGCTTTACGGAAGGCTTCATCACCATTACCTCTATTTGTTGCATTAAGGTGAACATCTGTAAAATATGCAAATCTAAGTTTAAGACTTTGCTGTTTCTCTTCGTTTTTGCTACTAGAAATACAACTTGTAAAAGTTGCAATTAGCGCCATACATAATAGTAAGGCATTTCTTTTAATCATTTTCATTTTTATATTTTTTTTATTTTTTAAAATCTATTTTAAAAGTAGTGAAAAAATTATTCCCAACCAAATAACTGAGGTGCTAAATTATGGTTCAGCAGTAGTTCGTTACTTGGTACAGGACGATAGTAGTATTTAGGTTCTGCGAAAGTCCCCATATCACTAATTGTAGCAACATTTCCACTAGTACCATTTTCTAGGTAAACTGTAGCTGATGGGTCGCTTAAGTAGCCAGCTTTGTAATAAGTAAGTGCGACACCTAAAGAGTTTGTTTCTTTTGAAGCATCTGCTGGTATAGATTCACTAGAAGAAATTAGAATTATATCGTCTACACCATCACCTGTCAAGTCATATTTACCTAATGAAGGGAAGTATAAACCTACTGGTTCTACTTCAAGAAGTTTACCTGCTGACCAACGCATAAGGTCATTATAGCGGAATCCTTCAAAGGCAAGTTCCACACGACGTTCACGGCGAACCTCTAGAATTACTGCTTCAACACCTGGGTATTTAGCAGACATGAAAGGGTCTATAGCAGGGTTAACAACCATGTGAGGCATACCTACACGATCTCTAAGAAGATTTACTGATATATCAAGGTCAGCTTGAGTTATAGTGCCAAGCTCTGCTTTAGCCTCAGCATACGTAAGAAGAACCTCTGCATAACGAATAACAGGCAGGTCTATACTTCTATAGTAAGAGGCTTCAGGAACGTTTATAAAACCTTTTATAAGGTGGTAACCAGTAAAATTTTTGTTAAGAGTCTGAACATAGATACCACTACCTGTTACGTAAGTCATAGGATTTTCGAGTATCCAGCCTGGGTATGCGAAAGTTTGGGACAAGCGTGGATCCCTATTTTCAAACTCCTCAACAAAAACTTTAGTTTGGTAGTCTGCCTGTGAAGAATAGAAGCTACCATCTTTCATAAGGTAAGACTGAACCATATCTTTAGTGGGGCTAGGTATATAATTACCGAACATACCTTGCCAGAAACCATTTGATGCCAATGTGTAATCATAGTAGCGTGCTTGTACCATCTCAGGATTTGTAGAAAGGTCTAGCGAACTAAAGAGAGTATAATAATCATTTTCTACATCACCTGTATTATATATTTGGAAACCGCCCTCTTCCATAATTCTCTGTGCAGCATCTTTAGCGATAGTCAAAAAGCTATCAGCTGTAGACTCTAGGTTTAGCTCACTATGATATTTACGGTAAGTTCCTTCATAAAGTGCGTGGCGTGCCATTGTAGCAAGTACTATCCATTTATCAATAGCTCCCTTCACCTGGTCTGTCATCACATTTTCTGCTGCATACTCATAATCTTCAAAGATTTTCTCCACTACATATTCGCGGCTATCGCGAGATTTATATAAGTCAGGATCATCTGTAGAAAGGGTTTTATCATACCAAGGCACATCAGAATATCGAAGCACCATATCCATATAGAATGAAGCTCTATAGTAGCGTGCTATACCTGTATAGTGAGCAAGTACATCTTCTGACACGTCAGCACCTGAGCAACGTTCAAGGAAGTAGTTAATATCATAAAGGCGTTCCCAGTCCCATCCCGAAGTTATAGTTTTAGATGTAGGATTTGCCGAAGCCATAATATTCTTCACCTCCACCATATCAGTAGTTGCTTGATTATCTGTCCCTGAATCCTCAGTATAGCTATAACTTGGCATACTTGTCAGTCCATAGCAATACAATTTAAGGTCTTCTTCATTATTAAAGAAATTTTCTTCTGTAATATTTGTCTGTGGCAATCTATTAAGATATTCATCATTACATGAACTCATTAACATCAGCGTTACCATACCAACATAAACATATATTTTTTTCATTTTCATTTTATTATATTTTTTTTAAAATTCACCCAGTCGCTTGTCGTATTTAGTCGCTTTGCGCCTTTACCCAACACTAAGTTTTGATACCATGAGCGGTAAATAGCGTCCACGATTGTCCGCTTTTTCCAAGAGTAGTCTAGGGAATCTCTAACATCTATGCTTTAACACTTTCAAATTTTAAAGCCTCATCTTTTAATTTTATAAAATGCGCCATAGGAACCGCTATGACTTATTTTATAAAATTAAAATCTAATGCTTTAAAATTCGAAATTGTTTAAAGCATAGCTATTAGAGCCTCCCTTAGATTTTTTGCGTTTTTCGGAAAAGAACGCGGAGCAGCCTCGACGGCTGTGAGCACTTCTTTTTCGGAAAAGGTGAAAAATGTAGGCCGTTATTGGGAAAAGCCGTCACTAACCCCCATACTAAAACGTCAGGCTCAATGGGAAAAGCCGTCACTAACTTTAAATTCTAGAACGTCAGGTTCACCCCGCAGGTGATTTGACGATTGAATGGGTAGACGTATCCATAGGTCGATGTGTCGGTTAGGGCTTCTGGATCGTAGTAATCTTTCAGTCCGCTCCATTCACAGATGTTATCAGCGCTAACATACACGCGTAATTTACTCACATAGATTCTATTAGTCAACTTATTAGGTAATGTATAACCCACAGTAATATTCTTCACACGAAGGTAAGAACCATTCAACAGGTAACCTGTCTGAGGCAGTCCAAGTCCATAACCATCTATCCCTGTACCCACATTTTTATCTGCTAGCCATGCTTGCATTACAGGATATTTAGAGTCTAGATTTTGTGATGCTAAACCAGCATCAATATATGACTGAGAATGGTTTGCCATCTCTGATGCACCATCATCTGATGCACGGTAGAAGTCAAAAGTATGTACCTGACCTCCACTATAAGGCTGCTGGTAGAACCCCCAGTATAAGAAACTTGTAGGGTAAACATCACGCTTAGCAACACCTTGAAGGAACATTGATATATCAAATCCATTCCAGTCAGCACTTAAGTTAAGCCCCAGGCGATAACGTGATGATGAGTTACCTATAATACTCAAGTCACCAGAATCATCTAAAGTCTTGCTACCTGTAGTAATGGCATTATCACCGTTTAGGTCTTTATATTTTGGCCATCCCTCAACAATCTCTAAAGCGCCCCAAGGAATAATCTGAGTTTGATCTAAAGCGTCAATCTCTGCTTGACTTTGGAAGTAACCATCACTTTGAAGACCCCAAATCTCACCTAACTCCTGACCTACATAATACTGACTTAACGAACCACTAGGGTTATCAAATTTAGTAATCCATGAACGGCTGTCAGATAATACAAATCTAGCACTGTAGTTAAACTGTTTACTTGCTAGCATGAAGTTATTTCTGTATGCTAATGAAAGCTCCCAACCTAGAGTCTTCATATCTGCTGCATTCTCCATAGGTTCTGTATTTCCTAATACACCAGGAAGCTCCTGACCAAGAGTTAGCATATCTTTAGTGTCACGTCTATAAACATCTAGAGAAGCTGTAAATTTATTGTTAAATAGATTTAGGTCTAAACCTGCATTTATCGTCTGTACAGTCTCCCAACCATAGTCAGCAGATACTAAACCTGGAGAAGTTACTGTTTGTTGTAAAGTTCCATCAATAAGGTAAGAACCTGTAGAAGTACCTAGGTAAGGAATATAATCATACTCTCCTACTTGTTGATTCCCTAGAGAACCATAAGAAAGTCGAACCTTTAAAAGGGAAACTGTAGACTTTAGGTTTTCAAAGAAAGGTTCTGTGTCAAGTCGCCATGCTACAGATCCCGAAGGGAAGAAACCAAAACGCTTTTCTTCTGGGAAACGTGAAGTACCATCATAACGTCCACTAGTTTCAAAAAGTAGCTTATTATCATAAGAGTAATTTACGCGGTAGAACATACCTCTAATAGCCCAGTCAGAATAACTCTCATTAACAAACTGATCACCATAAGCTAAGCTCAATGAAGGTAGAGAGCTAGATATAAGGTTATAACGCTCTGCCGTGAATAGGTTTAACTTACTATATTCTTGATTACAACCTGCAAGAACTGTTAAATTATGCTTGTTAAAGTCTTTTGTGAAAGTTGCAAAAACATCGAATACATTATAGTTCTCTGTGCTATTACTTTTATATGCAGTACTTGTCCCCTCCTCACGTATATCATCAGGTCCATAACCTATATAATATGGCGATGTGTAAGATGAATAATTCTGATAAGTTTTTGAGAATACAGCATTTGCATTAACAGTAAGCATATCATCTAGGAAAGACATCTTTGCTGAGAAGTTATTTTGCAGTCTATCTGTTACAGTTTTTTCTTCACCACCATCCACTAGCTCAGCAAGAGCATAACCTAGTTCTGTGTTAGTCCATGTGCCGTCAGGGTTAACATCCACATTGTGAGGCTCTAAATCATAGAAGTCACTTATATTATAATAGCTAGGGTTCTCACGTACTGTAGAAGAGTAAGATAAGTTATTCGATAGGGTTAACCAACTAGCAACATCATAACTTACTTTTGCTCTAAGGTTTGAGCGTGTGTAATTGTCATTGTCAACTATTCTTGAGAACATACCTTTCTCATTGTTTGTACCTCCTGAAAGGTAATATCTTGTTTTATCTGTTCTTCCTGAGATAGATATCTCATGAGCTGTACTCATACTGAAATTGTCTAGGTAGTAGTTTGTCCAGTCTGTGTTACCCATGTAATCCCATTGAGACACATCTAAAGGATTTAGACGTACAGCATCTGAACTACTAGGGTCATCTGAACGTTGACGTGCCCATTCTAACCTTTCGTCAGAAGTCACGTGCCCAGAACTCCATGGAGTATTAAGGGCAGCTATATTTTTTAGCTTTAAATAAATATAAGGATCAGAAGTTTTTTCTGTTAGGTTAGTAGGCTTTTTCCATGAGAAGCTGTTATTATAACTTATCAGCACTCTCTCACTTGAACCTGTCTTTGTAGTTATGAGGATAACCCCAAAAGAAGCGCGTGCTCCATATATTGCTGCTGAGGAAGCATCTTTAAGAATAGAGATACTTTCTATATCACTTGGTAATAAGTTATTCAGTTCTTCACTATCACTAGCTACACCATCAATAAGTATAAGAGGTGAACCTCCATTAATAGATGCAACACCACGGATATTAATATTTGCTGCTTGACCAGGCTCTCCACTTGTGAAGTCTATATTAAGACTCGGAAGCATACCTTGCAAACCTTTTGAGATATCTGAAATAGGACGTTGCTCCAACTCTTTAGAGCTAACTTGGTCTACAGAACCTGAAAGATTAACTTTTTTCTGAGTACCATAACCTACTACGACAACTTCTTCAAGTTCAATATTGTCTTCTTCAAGAATAATTACAAGTTCATCAGTTACTGTTGTAAGGTCTACAATTTTAGGTACAAAACCTATATAACTTACAGATAGTGTTGTAGGATCTTCTTTTGTGGCAACAAGCGCGAAGCTACCATCACCTGTAGCGATAGCACCTTTTGTTGTTCCTTCAATAATTATGGTAGCTCCAATAATTGGGTTACCTTCTGAGTCCTTTACAAAGCCCCGAATTGGGATTTTGTTTGTGTCATCTCCGTTAATGTTAGTAGAGGCTGACGAAAAATCATTCGAAGAGTTAGCTTTCACCTGCTGTGACATGGAGAATAAGCAAAGAAATAACATTCCTCTTTTAATGAAAGAATAGTAATTTTTAATCATACTTGTTTGATTTATTAATTTGCTACAAAAGTAGCAGTGTAATATTATCCAAACTTTAAAAGTTAGCAAATTAAATATTAATAATGCTTAGAAAGTAAACGATTATTACATCTTGAAAATCAGTCAATTGCACAGAACAGATATTATTTAAACCTACAATATTAAATAAATGTAAAAAAAATAAATATTAATCGTGATTAATGATTATGTTGTCTGGAATCTTACTGAGACTATACTAAGATACGACAAGCGTGGAAAGTTTTAGTAGACTTTCCACGCTTGTCGTAATTCATAATTTATAATTAGTACTGTTGCGCAATTTTTTTTAATCGAATAACGACGGACGTTCATTGACATTTTGATTTGAAATTGGTTGAGTTTCGGTAAGCAACTCTCTAATATTTGTTTTGTCTAAAGCAGACACTCTTAATATTTGTGTTATCTCATAGATTGACAAATTGCTTTGCAATTGAGCTTTGAGATATGCAATTAAT
>JAWXTP010000091.1:0-11913 GCA_044433415.1 Rikenellaceae bacterium | reverse complement strand
ATTAACTGCTGTTTCGCACAACACAAATCTATTATTTTCATTCAAATTAAACATAACTTTTTTTGTACAAAGGTAAGCATTCACATTTGTTCAAAAAATACGGCTAATTTGGGATGCTTACTATTGCGGTGATGAGAGGAAACTTCAACCTACTGAGGAAACTCGAGGTTGCGGGTCAAGCCCGCAATGACGGTGGTAGATTGCTAAGTTATATAAAAAAGAAAAAAGGCAACTCTTCAGTTAGAAAACCAAGAATTGCCTTTTTTGTACTAAAAACATTTGAGTTATTCAGCAGCGATTGCCTCAATAGGACAAACATCTGCACAAGTACCACAGTCAGTACATGCTGAAGCATCAATTGAATAAACATCACCAGCAGAAATTGCTTCAACTGGACATTCATCGATACAAGTACCGCAAGCAGTACATAAATCTTCGTTAATTGCGTAAGCCATAATTGTAAATATTTAAATAGTTAGAGAAGTTTATAAAAACTAGTTTTACAAGTTCCCTTAAATAGGTTATTTAGACCTAATCAATGAATAGAGATAGGTGCTCTAAACATTAATTAGATATTGCAAAGGTAAAAATCTTTGCTTTACATACAAAATATATTGCGAATTATTATTTAATATTCTATAATTTGCAGTAAACAAAAAACATGCTAGCTGAGAATAAGACAGTTACAAGACTGTATTATTTCTTATTATACTCTGCCTTAATTCTAGCTAATTCATCCCAGTGTTCAGGAGTCATAGTTCCGAATATACAGATAGCTTTGGCACCATTATCCATAGCGTTATCTATAGCTGGTTTTAAGTCCTCAACAAGCAAACCATGACCTTCAGGATCTTTCTCTACATTCTTTTTCTCAGGTTTCGAACATACAAAAATACCACTTATAAATTTAGATTTACCTTCTGTAGCTTCAACGCCTTCTTTAGTCATTTCACCTATCCAATTAGTATCTTCAAGATAGAAATCATTATATAACATAGGAATAGTAATATCTAAATTCCATTTATCCCACTCTTGACGTACCATTTTCTTTGATAATGATGGACCAGGGAATACAGCAGCACTAATTTCTTTGTCATGAGAATGTACATCCTCAACTAACTTATTCACTAATTTAGTAACAACATCTTGTCTAAACTGTCTCCACTCAAGGTTAGTTTGTGCACTATCACCTAGCTCTCTAATATCAAAACCATAAATAGCCTCAAAATCAGCAACACATTTATCACAATAACAGTAATCAAAAGGTGCAAATTCTTCTGTCATCTCTAAACCATATTTTTCCCAAAGACCTGGAGCTAAATACACATCAGGAAAACGAATATAGTCTAAATGTATACCATCAACATCTTTAATATCTGCTACAGCCTGATATTTTGCTGAAAGGTATTCATAAACTTCATCTCTATTAGGGCATAAAAACTTATAATAATCTACAAACGCAGGTTTCTCGTAAGCATTATATCCCTCACGGCTAACAATATACCAATCCTCTTGAATTTCATCTCTCTTACTTTGTAATAAAGTAGGAATCCAAGTGTGGAACTCTAAGCCGTTTTTCTTTGCTATTCTACTTGCTTTCTCTATAAGTTCTAAATTATCAAAACTCACATTATAGAAGATACCTTTAAGTCCTCTAGCTTTATAACCTGCCATTTGGGCATCTAGAGCTTCTTCGGTAGTACCAGGACCACTACCACACCAAATATAAACATCAAGATTAGACTTCTCTGGACTAGTTGAACAAGCAACAGCCACAAAAGTAATCATCGCAAAAAGTAATTTTTTAATCATAGTTACATATTTTAAAGTTATACAAATAATAGTTATTTTTCAGCCTAGGTATATATTATACTAACCTTCTTTCTTAAACAACAAAACTACCGCAGAAGCCTCAACGCCGCGTTCCTCTCCCACAAAACCTAATTTTTCTTTAGTAGTAGCTTTTATAGATACATCATCATCATCTACACCTATCACTGCTGCAAGTGTAGCTTGCATATTCTTAACATGAGGTTTTATTTTAGGATTTTCTAAACATAACATAGAGTCAACATTTCCTACTTCATACCCCTTTTGTTCTATAAGCTCAACAGTACGCTTAAGAAGTATCTTACTATCTATATTTTTAAATTCAGCTGACGTATCAGGAAAGTGTGTACCTATATCCCCAAGCGCCAAAGCTCCTAACATAGCATCACAGATGGCATGTATTAAAACATCTCCATCAGAATGTGCTACACAACCTTTAGTATGTTCTAATTTAATCCCTCCTATAGTTAATGAAAGCCCTTCAGCAAGTCTATGCACATCGTAGCCGTATCCTATTCTTATATTTCTCATTATTTTATCATTTTTTCTATATCAACATCTTCTATAGATACAAATATATTTTTTCCATTAGGTGTATATTTTGCATTTGACGACAACAATAACTGTTCAGCAATATATTCACATTCTTTATTTGTAATTACTCTCTTTGCAGATGATGTAACATAAGAAATACGAGCTATAAAGGCTTCATATTTCCTTTTCTTATAACTACCTACTGAATCCTCTATACTGTCTAACATATCTTCAAAAAGCATCTCAACATCGGCTTTCTCACTATCTGTAGGAACACCATTTATAAGGATTCTATTATCGTCTAACAGTTCATATTCAAAACCCAAAGAAAAGAAAGTATCTTTCATGGTGGTAGCTGAATGAAAATTGCTAGCAGAAAGTTCAAATTCTATAGGAAATAATAATTTTTGACATCCCAAGCTATTATTGCCTTCCATTTCTTTAAGCAACCTATCACAAAGTACTCTCCATGCGGCACGGAACACATTAACAAACAAAACAAACCTTGAAGTTGTTACTATGATATGCTTATCCGAAAAGCGAACTACAGATTTTATATGTTCAGGAGTTGAACCCAAATCTGAAAGAGAGGTTTCTTTTACATCCTCAGTTTCTAAATCTAAATCCTTATATTCGTCTGTTTCCTTTACTTCAACATCGTCATAAGTTTCAATATCTAAATCATTATATTCCTCTGATTCAGTTTTTGAATACGAATCTGACTCTACATTTGTAAAAATCTCAGTCGGGTTATCTAACTCCTCGTACGCGCCTTCGTCAGTGTTCAAATCTACAAATTCATTAGCACCCTCAGCATCCTGTATTTCTATATCCTTAAATTGAACTTCCTCAACACTTTCCACCACTTGATTATCACTAATTATAGGAGTTGTTTCAGAAATAATCATATTTTTAAAACTATCTTCAGATGGCTCTTCATAAACCTCTTCCTCTTCGGTTTCAATAGCGACATCTAGAAATTCCTCTTCTACAAAAGACGTAAAGTTGTTAATATTTTCTGTTCTTACATCGGTCGTAATAATTGACTCATCTGTAATACTACTTCTAAACGATGAATCTTCATTTTCTACAGCCATAGAAAACGAGAAGTTTTCATCAAAAGGATTGAAATACGGATTAACTTCAAGCTCTGGAGCTTTAAGGTCTCCTCCATCAAACAAAGGCACATCTATAGGTGACCCTGCTTCAAAATCTATCATAGGAACAATACCATTCTTACCTAGACTTTCTTTTACAGCAAGTTCTAGAATTTGAAAAACGGACTGTTCGTGGTCAAATTTAACCTCCGTCTTTGAAGGTGAAACATTAACATCTATACATGCTGAATCTATAGAAAAATAAAGAATATAAGGAGGTAATATCTTCTTATTTGGAGGCAACAGTTTTTCGTAAGCTAGTTGTATCGCTTTATTAAAGTAGCTCTTATAAAAATAACGTCCGTTTACAAACATAAAATGAGGTGAATTTTTCTTAGCGCTATCTGGTTTACCTATATACCCCCTAATTTCAACAATCTGATTCTCTATAAAAAGCTCCATTAGCACGTTATTATTGGATTTACCAATAATATTAGATACTCTACTTCGTAAATTAGATTCTGGTAAATTATATACCATTTGGTCATTATCATAAAGACAAAAAGTCACTTTAGGATAAGACAAAGCTACTCTTTCAAATTCATTAAGAATTTGTTTGGTCTCAACTTTTTTACTTTTCAAGAAGTTGCGACGTGCAGGAATATTATAGAATAGATTTTTTATAATAAGCTGAGTACCTACCGCACATGCTGTATTAGAGTGTTCTAATATATCACCTGCATGTATCACTACTCTTGTACCTAACTCATCTCCCTCTCTACGCGTAAGTAATTCTACCTCTGCTACAGCAGCAATAGAAGCTAGAGCTTCACCTCTAAACCCATAAGTATTAAGTGAATAAATATCATTAATATCAGATATTTTACTTGTTGCATGGCGCTCAAAGCAAAGACGCGCATCGTCAAAGCTCATACCACAGCCATCGTCAACAATCTGAATTAGCTCACTGCCTCCTTCACGAACATTAACGATAACCAACTTAGCACCAGCATCAATGGAATTCTCCATCAACTCCTTAACTACAGAAGAAGGTCCAACAACGACTTCACCTGCGGCTATCTGATTTGACACATAATCACTTAATCTATTTATAACTGACATAAAAAAAGTCTATTTTGCTAATAACATTTCTAATCCTTTAAAGGACACAATAAAATAACCTAATGCAATAAGCAACACTATAGCGATAATAAATCTCACTACAGCTACTCTTAAAGCATTATTTTTTTTAGGTTTGTCATCTATAGACAGCATGCGCTGCACGCGTTTAGAACGAATGTATATCCCTGGAACATATTTTTTCTCTTTTTCGTCTTCTTTTATAATTCCTAGAGCACTTTGACGAGCTTCACGTTCCTCTTTTTTAGGATCGTAATACCTCGGTTCATAATTAAACTGTCTTGGTTTATTTCTTTTAAATGCTGTAAATCCTGCCATAACTATATCTTGAGAGAAATAATTTTTATTTTAAATTTTATAGGGGAATTCCTATATTATACAAAGATAGTAATAAAACGGAGTAATCTATAATAAAAGTGCGAAAATATTAGCAAAATAACACAAAACAATACAGAAATAGACCTTTAGGGCAAAAATGCTCTAAAAGTCTATTTCTGTATTGCATAAAAGTCACAAAAAGTAACTAAAGTAACTTAAGGGAACTTCTAAAAATTATAAGCTATATAACTTATCTAAATTTTCTTTAATTTTCTCGTTCATAATATAATCATCATACTCTGTATACTTATCTATCATACCGTTAGGAGTAATTTCAATGATACGATTTGCCACAGTGTTAATAAATTCGTGGTCATGAGAAGACATAAGAATATTTCCTTTATAACCTACCAAAGAGTTATTGAAGGCTTGAATACTTTCAAGGTCAAGGTGGTTAGTTGGAGAGTCAAGAACTAAAGTATTAGCTTCCTCTATCATCATACGAGATATCATACAACGCATTTTCTCACCCCCTGAAAGAACACTTACTTTTTTGTAAATCTCCTCACCTGAGAATAACATCTTACCTAGGTAACCACGTAAATATAACTCAGAAGTATCTTTAGAATATTGACTCAACCAATCCAGAATATTTAAATCTGTGTTAAAATAGTCATTATTATTCAAAGGTAAGTAAGCGTGTTTAATAGTAACACCCCACTCTATCATTCCTTCGTCTGGTGTATCTACACCTGCTAATATATCTAAAAGAGCAGATACTGCACGAGGCTCACGAGATAAGAAACAAACCTTGTCACCTTTTTCTATAGTGAACGATACGTTAGAGAATAGTTTCTCACCGTTAATTGTTTTGCTCAATCCATCTACAGCAAGAATTTTTGTACCTGGCTCACGCTCCATAGAGAAGATGATTCCCGGATATTTACGCATAGAAGGCTTGATTTCGTCAACATTAAGCTTCTCAAGCATCTTCTTACGTGATGTTGTTTGCTTAGATTTAGCAACGTTAGCACTGAATCGTTGAATAAACTCCTGTAGCTCTTTCTTTTTCTCTTCAACTTTCTTGTTTTGTTGTGCTTGTTGACGAGCAGCTAATTGAGAAGACTCATACCAATATGAGTAGTTACCTGAGAATAGGTTCATATCAGAATAGTCTATATCTAATGTATGTGTAGAGATTGCATCTAAGAAGTGACGGTCATGCGATACTACAAGAACTGTATTTTCATAATTTGAAAGGTAGTTCTCTAACCACATGATAGTATTTACGTCAAGGTCATTCGTAGGCTCATCAAGTAGTAGGTTATCTGGTTTACCAAATAAAGCCTGAGCAAGAAGCACACGTACTTTTTCTTTCGCATTAAGGTCTTTCATTAAAGAATAATGTAAATTTTCTTTAATACCTAAGCCACTTAATAAGTTGGCTGCATCACTTTCTGCATTCCAACCATCCATCTCAGCAAATTGCTCTTCTAACTCACCTACTTTAATACCATCTTCTTCCGAGAAATCTTCTTTACAATATAAAGCATTTTTCTCTTGGATAATAGCCCAAAGAGTGCTATGTCCCATCATTACAGTGTCAAGAACTGTAAATTCATCATGCTCAAAGTGATCTTGTTTTAAAACAGAAAGACGTTCACCCGGACCAAACGAAACATTACCTCTCGAAGGGTCTACATCTCCACTTAACACTCTTAGGAAAGTAGACTTACCTGCTCCATTAGCTCCAATAACACCATAACAGTTACCAGGAGTAAATTTTAAATTAACATCTTTGAAAAGTACTCGTTTACCGAATTGAACTTCTAAATTTGATACTGTAATCATTCTTTATTTTTAATTTTATCTTGTATTTCTATGTTTTTCATAATCCTGCACAAAAGTACTCATTTTTATTGAATTATACAAAACATCAAATAATAAAACACAATTAGTGACTCCTAAAATATAGAAGTCACTAATTGTGTTTTATTATTTAATGTCACCTTTATAGCTCTATTTTGCAGGTTGATTCCATAAACGGTAAGGGTCTCTTTGCTCTTCCATTTGTTCAAGAAGTAAAGCTTCCATCTCTGCAAGTTTATCAGCATACTTAGGATTATCTGCTAGGTTTACCTGTTTAGATTTAGGCTTATTTCCTGTTAATTTAACAACTTCTTCGGCATGATGCTCCTCCATTAATTCGTTAGGATTTTCTTTTGTATTAAATAATAACGTCTCACGTACTGTTCCATCAAGCACATCATATTTAATAAGCTTCCAGTCTCCTTTTACTACAGTTCTTATTCCCGGTTTTGTCCCACCGCAATAAGCTCCATAGTTTACTTCTCTTACAACCTTAGCATCTCCCTCAATTACAGGCTTAAAGCTCTTACCTTCAACCACATCAGGCACTTCTATTCCTGCTAAATCACAAAGTGAAGGTAGCACATCCATTAAATAAGTATTAGCTGGGCGCAATTTATTTTTTAAAACGCCTGGTCCTTTTACTATAAATGGCACTTTATAAGAATGCGTAAATAAGTTTTGCTTACCCAGATAGGCATGCTTACCTACTGCAATTCCATGGTCTGCTGTATATATTATATAGGTATTATCTAACTCGCCTGTAGCTTCCAATGCTTCAAGGACACGCCCAAGTTGAGTATCAATATTTTCTATACAAGCGTATTCCTTACCTATTTCATTGCGTACGGTAATCTCATCACGTCTTTCCATCACACCAAACACCGCAACTTCATCACGCAAATCAGGGTGCCCATCATGGAAAGGTTTTGCAGGTAAGTAATTTATCGGCAATATAGGTGTTTTCTCGTTTATTTCTGTTGGCTCTGCCACATTCTGAGCTCCATATTTCTCTAACAGTTCTGGTCGTCCATTTCGTGGGTCATGAGGATGAGAAAATCCTAAATACATAAGAAAAGGTCGACGGCTGTCTACATTTTCTTTAGTTCGTGCTTCAAAATACTCTACAGCCCTATCCGCATGCCACGTACTTCCAGATTCATCATTACCTAAACGACAAGTCTTATCATACCTTTGTTCAAAAAGAGCATTTGCAGGATTATAGCTATTACCCATCTTACAAGTACGGAAAGTCTCGTACCCAGCACGATAAAAAAGTGCAGGTAAAGAATTATATTCTGGTGCATCTTCCTTTACGATAGGGGCATTACCACAATTATTTTCGTATTGTGTTTGATTATTTCTTAATTTTTGAGCTTCCCACACATTGCGACCTGTCATTATCATAGTCCTAGAAGCTGTACTTACTCCACCTATAAATGAACCCATTTGATAAGCGTTTGTGAAAGTCACTCCCTCGCTAGCTAGTTTATCTATAACTGGTGTGTCAACTTCTTTATCACCATAGACACCTAGTGTTGCTGCATCTTGGTCGTCAGCAATTACAAATAAAAAGTTAGGTCGTTTAGCCTCTTGCGCTGCAAGTATACCTACACTCATCATAAATGACGAGCTTAAAAGCAAAGATTTTTTCATATTTATTTAAGATTAACGGTCATTGTCACAAATATACAAATTATTTTTTAATCCATATAAATAAAACAGAATATAAAGCTCCGCAAAATCATAGCTACCTTGAATAAAACAAAATTCAAAAACGTTAAAATCCAATTTTTAAAAGTTCCCTTTACACATTTTCATCACTATAAAATGTTTAAACTTTATTTTTATAAGCCCTCTCTAATAAAGATGATTTAGTAGATTTAAGATGTATTATACAAGGAGCTATCAAATAAAAATGCGACCAGATGCATAAAGTAAACGAAATACAACTTTCTTATTATATACTACCAAAATATTAAACCGTGGATTTTGACTATACGGATATTCTTCAGTCGTAAATAGTAATGTTGATTGTACATTGTCGTTTTCAACATTATTAACCTCAATGTAATATGATATAATCTCCTCATATGATTTATTGCAGATGCCATAAATATGATACTTTTTATCTAAATGTTGCACAATATTTTGGAAGTGTAAAAAATCGCCAATACACGCAGAACATCTTGCATCTAATAGATATATAAGATTTAGCCTGTTATCTATAAATTTTTCCTCAAAGTTAATACCCAATGGAACACCATTTATGTTTGTCGTATCAAGTTGTTCTATTAAATTTTGTAATTTTTCGCTATCTTCTTTATACTGTTTATTTTGCGTATTACTATTACACGCAGTAAGAATAATTATGATTACTACAATTGGAAAATATTTTTTCATTTATTCGATGTTTAGTTTCCATAAAATAATTTCACCATCATTAAACCCTCTACCATAAAAAGAATTGTTAATTTCAGACCAATATAATGAATAAATATATTCTGGAGAATGGTAGGTCTCCACTAAGTTGCCATCCCAATCAAATTTTAATATATAAGAGTCAAAATTTTCTAGTTTATCATTACGATGAAAATACTCACCTACATATGTGAGATAAAAATAATCTTCATTATAATAACTACTCATATATGAATAAGGTACAATTTTATCAAAGCTAATATCCTTACCATCACTCACTCGATATGTTGGAGTAAGTTCGATTGGTCCAAAAATTTTCTTTACGGGATCGAGGTCAAAATCATAAATCTCAATCTCGCTTAAACTTGATGACGCATATATAACTCTATTTTTATTCTTATTGGTGATAATAGGCCCCTGCGTTACGTTAAAAGTAAAATATAACTCATCATTGTACTCCAATGGTGGAGTTATATCATTCTCTAAGACAATAAATCTAGGCTGTTTATTATCAATTCGCATATCTTTATTGGTAAAACAGTATGGATTTAGCATTATTAGTCTATTACTGTCGTATTGAGTTACAAAACCCGACCCAATAGTATTTCCAAATTTAATAAAATCATTTACTTCATAATCACTTCCATAAACAAGAACAGAATCAATATTAATAATAGCAAGGTTATTTTTTACAAAATCTTTAACTAAAAGAAGATTATCTTTAATGTGGGCTGAGCAGTTTAACATCTCATTATTAGCTCTTCCTAAACGAATAAATTCCGCTATTGATTCATCTCTCTTTATGTTATGAAATACAACAAAACTATTCTTCCCACTTGGTTTATTTAATACCACCATGACAGAATCGTTGCACATAGAAAAATTCTTGGCATTAAAAAAAAATTGTGACTCTTTAACAACTTCTGCTTTTAGCTTAATTGGATCCAACGCTTTCTCTATAACAACCGTCTGTAGCCACTCAGTTTGACAAGCTGAGTGACATGATACAAACGAATAAATCATTGCAACAAAAGAAAAAAAACAAAAAATATTAATATGCATAACTTTTAGTTTTTTGTCCCATCACAATTTACAGTCCCATTAGTAAAACGTTGAGAACACTCACCTTCTCCTGAGCACGAAAACAGAATATCACCATTATCATCTTTATATTCACAATCCGTTAAAGCCTCAGCTTCGCATACAAGCAATGACGAATTAATACTAACAATTTGATTTGCTTTTTTTAGACAAGAAAGTACCGTAATAACAAACGAAACACAAATAAAGCCAACTAAAATCCTTTTTTTCATAGCAATTATATTTTAAAGTTAATATAAGGGTGGCAATATAATAATAATAATAATAATAACCAAATTTTGTACGGATAAAATACAATTATGACAAAATTCTGACACTTATACAAAAACAAAAAACATAATTATATAATAAATAGGCAGTTATTAAGTAGGGTAAAATAATTATTGGTGTATTTTTAAGAGTACTATTGGAGATGAGATTTTTTGCTATTGAATCGAAAATATAGTGGTTCTATATTGAAATTTAATAGTAAAAAATATCGCTCCAAGAGTGCTGTTAAAAATATAGCAATAATTGTTTTACACTACTTATCTGTGTGACATTTCTTTTTTTGCGAATAACACTATTTGGTCGCTTATCACAATTCACAACTAAACAAAGGGGTGACTCAAATTAATGAATCACCCCTATTGTTGGTTGTGTTAGGAACTTCTAGAAGTACCTATATATTACTTACGCTTTGATTTCAACCTCAACACCAGAAGGAAGCTCTAATCTCATAAGAGCATCGATTGTTTTAGGTGTAGAAGAGTAGATATCTAAAACACGTTTGTAAGTACTTAATTGAAACTGCTCACGAGACTTTTTGTTAACGAAAGTTGAACGGTTTACAGTAAAAATTTTCTTTTGTGTAGGAAGAGGAATAGGACCACTTACAACTGCACCTGTACTTTTTACAGTACTAACGATCTTCTCAGCTGACTTATCAACAAGATTGTGATCGTATGATTTTAATTTTATTCTAATTTTTTGACTCATTGTTGTAATAAATAAAGGTTGTTATTATTCGACATCTTTGATACGTCCTGAAGACTTCTCGATAATATCTTTAGCTACGTTGTTAGGCACTTCAGAGAAGTTAGAGAACTCCATAGAAGATGTAGCACGACCTGAAGAAATTGTACGAAGTACAGTAACGTAACCGAACATCTCAGAAAGTGGAACTTTAGCTTTAACAACGCGTGCATTACCTTTAGATTCCATACCACTAACTTGTCCACGACGTTTGTTTAAGTCACCGATAATATCACCCATATTCTCTTCTGGAGTAACAACTTCAACACTCATAAGAGGTTCCATGATTACTGGAGAAGCTAATTTAGCTGCTTGACGGAAACCGTTACGAGCACAAATTTCAAACGAAAGTTGGTCAGAGTCAACAGGGTGGAAAGAACCATCCATAAGAGTAACTTTCATAGCGTCAATAGGGTAACCTGCTAAAGGACCGTTAGGCATTGCAGAAGTGAAACCTTTTTGTACAGCTGGAATGAATTCTTTAGGAATGTTACCACCTTTAACAACATCTGAGAATTGAAGACCTGTAGCCTCGATAGAATCTGCTGGTCCTATTTCAAAAATGATATCCGCGAATTTACCACGACCA
>JAWXTP010000090.1:0-11981 GCA_044433415.1 Rikenellaceae bacterium | reverse complement strand
CTTTGTCAACAACTTCGAAGTAATCCTTTAAATCGCCTCTTAATGTTGTTGTTTTAGGGGTTAATTTTATTGGTTCTGGTTCGCTGTTACACGAAGATAGTATCAGAAGTGACGTAATAGTCATGATGACTAGGGACATAATTTTTTTCATGATTTGAGTGTTTGTTTGCCTACTCACTTTATTATATGGATTTTCGGCGTTATTCCAAGATTATTTAATTTTTGGGGTACTCTGAATTTCCAGGGGTGTAAAAACAGAAAGTGTGGAGTAATATGTTCATCTGAGGGGAGGCTCTGGTAAAACCTTGCATCAAATAAACAATACCCCACACTTGAGCGTATCTATTTGATGTATAGATGCGAAACAAGTGAATGGTGTTTGGTTGTCTACTCTTGATGCAGTTGAAATTTACCAGATTTCCCCTCAAGAATAAAAGCTAAACACTTTCATTATATGTAAACCTACGATTCGTAAGTCTTACAAATTTATAAAATGTTTTCCAAACTACCAATTTCTGGGGTATTGTAAATGGATTATTTTAACATAAATAGTTTTTATAGTGACATTTAAGTGTAGTTCTTAGTATAAAGTATATCGCCATAATTGTAGCTACATAAAATGTTAAATAACATCCATTTATTTAATAGCATTAGCAACTTTAAGACTGATTTTTGCATAGCGAGTAGCTTGTTCTACTGTTAAATCGCTTTTAGCTTTGTCAATTTTACTTTGCATGCTAATAAGGCTTTTTGAAGCTGCAGCGTAGTCTGTCATAGCTGTTAAATCGCCTTCTTGTGTTTTTTTGTAAAGAGAAATAAGTTTGGTAACTGCGCTATCATACTCGTCTAAAATCTTATCCCATTCATCACCATCCATTGTGATTGTTGAGAATTCAGTTGAAGAAAGTTCGTTAGCGTTTGCTGTTTGGCTTGCAAATGATGTCATTGCTAGAGCTGCTACAAATAGTAGCGAAGTGAATGTTCTTTTCATAATTTAAATTTTTAATAGTTAGTTGACTAGGTTTATCCTAGACATTGCAAAAGTAGAGTACACGAATCACTCAATCAAGTTCATTTAAGTTCATTTTACATCTGAGTTTTAAATTGTTGTAAAATTATTTTAACTTTGCTGTATGAAAACAATCTTACCATACATAAAAAAGCTTCTCGCAGTTGTCGAGGACTATCATGCACGACCAATTCGTACTACGGTCGACTTTGAGGCGTTAAGCATAACAGTTGAACAACAGACATCGGAGCGTATTTCGGCTTCGACGCTTAAACGATTGTGGGGATATGTGAATGACAAGCATGAGCCTCGTCGTTACACGCTTGATGTGCTTTCGAAATATGTGGGGCACAAAGATTTTGACACTTTCTGTGAATGGCTGTCAGATCAAAAACTGTCTGATTCTGACTTTTTTACAGCTAAAAAGGTTGTGTCGTCAGAGTTGACATCTGGTGTGCGTATAGAAATAGGGTGGAGTCCTGACCGATATATCGTGTTAGACTATCTTGGAGGTAATAGATTTAGAGTTGAGAGCAGCGAAAACTCTAAGCTTAATGTTGGTGATGAGTTTTCTGTAGCAACATTTATGTTGGGTTATCCGCTATACATATCTACAGTTATGCGTGATCACAAGTTGCTAGGTTCGTTCGTTGGAGGTAAAAGTGGAGGTTTAACAATATTATCAATTTTAGAAAATGAGTAGTTCTGAGTTTTTTACAACACCCACTATCTTAAATCAATATACAGGCTTTGAAGTTATCAGCAGTTCAGGGTTTAATACGCTTTATTTAGTTGAGCGTGATGGTAAAAAGTTTATCGTTAAGGCGTTACTGGAACTGTATAGAGGCGATATGCTTTATGAGTCACTTTTGCGTAAGGAGTTTGAGATTGGTTACTCATTTGACCATGCGAATATATGTAGAACGGTGAATTTTGAACAGTTCCCTGATATCGGCAATGCCATTGTTATGGAATGGATAGATGGGCGCACGCTAAATGAATATATCAAAGAAAAAAAACACTCACCAAAAGAGCTTCAACGTATAATTGAACAGCTGTGTGATGCTTTGTCTTATGCTCATAAACGACAAACCATACATCGTGACTTAAAACCTCAAAATATCATTATCACACACAATGGTGACAATTTGAAACTATTAGATTTTGGGCTTTCAGACACCGATTATTATACTGCACTTAAAGAACCTGCTGGCTCACGTAGATATGCTTCACCTGAACTTCTAAGAGGTGAAAAAGTTGACTCTCGTTCAGACATTTACTCACTAGGAGTCATTATCAACGAACTGTTTGAAGGTCAAAGAACACGCAGAATATCAAAGGTTGTTTCTCGTGCCACATCTTATTACGCTTCATCTCGTTATGCTGATGTAGAGACTGTTGTTGCAGCACTTAAAAATCGTCAAATAAGATTAGTTTATCCGATATTAGCAGCAATTTTAGTGGCTATTATCTATTTATTTTACACTATGAATCGTGCTACTGAGTCGCTGATTCCCTCAGCAGAAGCCGATGGTGTGACAACAGAAGAATTTGAACGCAGACAGGCGTTGTGCAACGATTTTTATAGCGAAATTAACAATATCTACCTCGACTTAATGAACAATAATGTAAATCGTATAAATTGTGCAACTCCTGAAATGCCAAATTTCGATGAGTTAAGTAATTCATATTTGAAGATATACCAGAATGTTTTAGATTCTATGTTAGGCACGATTAAAAGCTCTTCACTGTACTCAAATGCACGCCGCAATATGGTGTCACATAATAGAGAACTCTTTACATTGATGCGCAATGGTTCACCTTCAACGTTTTGGGTTAATACTGAAAGCATGTACACAGAAGCAAAAGACTCTTTAGCCCTAGAGTTAAAGAAATTGCCTGCACCAAAGTATGTGCCTAATTTCTCAGAGTTGAATTACGAAGAGCGTGAAGATGAAATAAAGCGTTATAACAAGGCTGTACAAGAATATAAGAAAACTACAGTCGAAGTGTGGGCAATTGCATATCGTGAACGCAATAATCTTTCGCCAATTTCAACGAGCCTACTTGGTTATTATAAGTAAACGATTGAAAGTCTGTTTTGTAAAGGATTATTGTCTGTTTTTACACGTAAAAAGGTAGTTAAATTTGTAATTCGTTAGTTTTTGTTGTATATTTGTAATTGTAAATTAAATCCAAATATACCATGAAGACAATTTTGCAATTAAAAAAAATCGGCCTTGTTGTTTTAGCAATAGTTTTATCCACAGGTTTTTCACGTGCTCAAGACTATTATGAGATGGTCTATGTTGAAGGTGGCACGTTTCAAATGGGCAGTGATGAAAAAATCGCTGAACAAGATGAAGTGCCAGTTCATGAGGTAACTTTAAGTAGTTACTATATTGGCAAATTTGAAGTTACTCAACAGCTTTGGCAATATATAATGGAAAACAATCCCAGTCATTTTAAAGGTATAACCAGACCTGTCACAAACGTTTCATGGAATAGCTGTATTTTATTCTGTAATGCACTGAGTCGCAAGGCAGGTTTAGAAGAATGTTACTATGTAGACGGTGATTCTTATCGCATGGATATCGACCGCAATGGTTATCGTCTGCCGACTGAAGCAGAGTGGGAGTTTGCTTCAATAGGGGGGACAAAAAGTAAAGGATATAAATTTTCAGGCAGTACCATAAGTAAGAAAGTAGTGTGGTTTAGAACTAATAGCGGCTTTGTAACACATCCAGTTGGCAAATTAGCACCAAATGAGCTAGGCATATATGATATGTCTGGTAATGTGTGGGAATGGTGTTGGGATTGGTATGCAACCTACACTAGTGAGCCTCAGGTTGACCCTACAGGACCAAAGACTGGGGTGCTTCGAGTGGACCGTGGGGGTAGTTTTTATGATTTTGCAAGGTGGTGTCGACCTTTTAAGCGTGATTTTAATGCTCCTACAGATATAGATGTGAATATTGGTCTTCGTTTGGTGAGGCGTCCTTAATTTTTGGGATTATTTTTTATTTTTATTAAATTATATAATCTTATAAAAGGGTCTATGACCCTACCTGTCTGTGAATAGACAGCCCTATTCAGTGTCTGCATAGTACAGCCGACCCGACTAAAGAAGCAAGCTCTGCTTGCGCAGTCGGCTGACAGCTCTTTGGAGAGCTGTAATTTTTTACATGTAAAAAAAAATAGATAAAATTCTTTTTTTATATCTCTACTTTTTTTGGAAAAAGTAGCAAAAAACTTTGCGCAGGTCGCTTCTTGACGCTAAAGCTCATGCGCAGGGTGTTAGGTTGGAACTTTGTTTTTTTGATGTTAGGTATTATATTATATAATTTAATAGGAGAGGCTGTGCCTCCGCAGGGTGTCAAATTGGAACTTGGCTTTAGGGATTATTAGATTTATCTGTTTTTCTTTATTTTTTTTGATTTTCAAGATTTTTAATTATCTTTGTAACAGAATATAAGCCTTTGATATGGGAGTTCACCTCAGCGGGTGAGTACTGCTGTTGGACTAACTAATCAAAGGTTTTCTCTTTTGAAATTTCTTTTTTTATAATATAAGCCTTTGATAGGGGAGTTCAGGTCAGCGGGTGAGTTCTGCTGTTGGACTAACCAATCAAAGGTTTTTTCTTTAATTTTTCTATTATATCTTTTTTTTTCTCTCTACTTTTTTTGAAAAAAGTAGAACAAAAAACTTGCGCAGGTCGCTTCTTTACGCTAAAAATTACATCTTTGAGCTAAAAATCAAGAACTCGCTTGAAACTAATACTAGCTTCGCACAAAGTATTCTCTGTGCTCAGACACTTGATTTTTTTTACGCTCAAATTTATAATTTTCTTAACGCTAAAGCTCATGCGCAGAGTGTCAAGTTGGGGCTTGGCTTTCGGGATGTGGAGAGTTATATTATATAATTTAATAAGAGAGGCTATGCCTCCGCAGGGTGTCAAGTTGGAACTTGTTTTTTGGGATTATTAGATTTATCTGTTTTTCTTTAATTTTCTTTAATTTTTTTTGATTTTTAAGATTTTTAATTATCTTTGTAACAGAATATAAACCTTTGATATGGGAGTTCACCTCAGCGGAATAGGACTGCTGTTGGACTAACTAATCAAAGGTTTTCTCTTTTAAAATTTAAATTCTCTTTGGTTATAATAGAAGCCTTTGATAGGGGAGTTTAGGTCAGCGGAACTGGCATGCTGTTGGACTAACCGATCAAAGGTTTTTTCTTTATTTTTTTGATTTTTAATATTTTTAATTATTTTTGTAATAGAATAAAAGCCTTTGATATGGGGGTTCACCTCAGCGGGTGAGTACTGCTGTTGGACTAACTAATCAAAGGTTTTCTTGTTTTTTTTAGTGTAATTGTTTCATTTGTTTGGGTTAACGAAAAAAGAAGTTATTTTTGTAAAAATTGCTATTGTTGGTAGTGTGTTGATTTTTATATGTCAACCATTGTAATTAGTGATTATAAATGAAGAATGAAAAATATAAATGATATAATAACCCAGAAAATAGTCGTTGTAATATCAATATCTTTATTTGTACTTATTGTAGTATTGTTTGTATATGACAGGTATCGAGAGCAGGATACGAAATGGTCTACAATAGAACAAGAGCAGAAGGCAATGTTGATAAGTGGAGATGTGATTTTCACAGAGGGCAACTCGTTTAAAAGTGATATGGTGCGTATAGCTTCGGGTGTTCAAGCTGAACAAAACTATTCGCATTGCGGATTTATAATCGTTGAGCGTGAAGAGGATGTCGGAGAGATTCATGTGAGTGAAGATAGTGCCGAGAAGCTAGAGAAGATTGAGGTCTACGTTGTACATATGTCTATTGACAAGGGTCATATTGTAAAGGAGCCAATAGATAGCTTCTGGAGTAATAACAAAGTGACGAGCTATGCAATCTGCCGTGCAGATGGTTTTACACAGAATCAATCCCTTGAGATAGCGCTCGAAGAGTTGCTGCTCATGCAAGTGAAATTCGATAATAGCTATGATGCTTCGCAGAACCAAGATTTATACTGCACAGAGCTTATATGCTATATTTTTGATAAAGTTGGAGATTTAAATCTATACCCATATGATGATTTAAAAAGATTTATTTATCCTGAGAATCTGTTTGAAACAAAACCCTTAAATAAAATTTTATAATTATGGAAGAAAAAAACAAACAAGAAGGTGTTAAGTCAACATCTAAGCAACTCACAGCATTCTGTGATGTGCAGGGCGAAAAGGCAATGGACCTAGTTAAAAAAAGTGTTCCAGCTGTTGAAGAGTATGCAAAAGATCCAGCAAAATTAAACAAGGTGATACTTATTATCAACCTTGCAGCTACAGCTTTGATGCTATTAGCATTCTATGTGTTGCCAGCATTACCTGCCCTTAAGGGTAATGGCTCAATGACCCTTAGCGAAACATTAAAGTTATTTAACAATATTCCTAGTGGTGCTCAAGATGTCCCTATGAAGATTAATCTTATGATGCTTATTGGTAATGTGTTATTATTATGTACCTATGCAAATTTGTTCGTGGGTCTATATTCTCTATTAACAGAGAAGGTTATACCATACGTTAGCAGTAGACTGTTCTCTCTTATATCTTTTATCTCTATGTTTTTGCTATTCATAGTTGTGATTGGCGATGCTCTTTCTGGTATTTACATCGCTTTACTTGCATCAATTGTTGTAGGTTTTAGCGGATTAGTGATGATTTCTAAGAAATAATTCTAGTCTATATATAACTAAATAGAATTGACCACTTAGGTCTTTATTTTACTGATAACAGACTGTATATCAATAGCTATTTTGGAGTAAAACATTATACCACCGTGTAACTAATACGGAAATGGTTTTGTTTTATTTCGATGGCAAGGATATACAGTCTGTTTGTTTTTTTCATGTTTTCTTTTAAAAAATTTTACTGTATTTTAATTAGAATTCTCAGATTTACCCGTAATTGCCGCTGAACTGATTTCGGAAATCATACTATAAAAAAAACGAAGCAACCCCTTAAAAGAGTTGCTTCGCAGAATATTTATTACAAAAGATAAATTCTAGTTACCAGTTGCAGCTTTAGACCACCATAAAGGTGTAGAATAATCATCAGCTCCACCAAGTGCTTCAAGAGCAGAACTATAGCCACTAGGGTTTGTGTTTTGCAAGCTAGATGGGTACTCTAAACGTTGACCAATATTGTTGATATCTGCCTTAGTATAGTCTGTATAGTTAGGCATAGTTGATATCGCATATTCAAGCACTGGATTCTCAAAGAAAGGAAGACCTAGACGACGATAGTCACTCCAAGCCTCATTAGGAAGCCATGGTGTTTGTGCTATATACTTCTGAGTGATAATCTTTGTAAGAGCGTCATTGTTTGTAGAGTATAAACCTACAGGATACTCATAAGTTGTAGTTGAGTATGTTGGTGTAGAGTTAACCTCATAATTTTTACTTGATGTAAGTACCATATTAGAAGCAAGGTCAATATACGTCATCTCTTTACTAGCAGTTTCAGTATTGTCAGTGAACTTAACACTTGTACCAACCATGTTTAGTGAAGTCGATTCGATATAATCATTGTATAATGAGCTAAGACCATTGTACTCAAAACTTGATGCAATACCAGCCTCATAAGCAACTTGTGCTGATAAAGGAACACTCCAACCATAGTGTGCAGCCTCAGCAATTAGGAAGTATGTTTCCCAAGGAGCGAAGAATATTCTGCTGCTATTGTTGTCACGATACACTTTACTCTTTGTAGGAACATTTGCAGAAGTGTTCGTAAAGTCAGCAAATAGTGTACCTTGATCACCAGTTTGACCAAATCTTGAACCAAACCAGCTGTACTGAGCACGTAAACTTAAAGTATCAGGACTTGTAGTAGCATCAAGGCGTACACTAGCAGTTGTGCCAGTTGTATATGTGCCAACAGTACCGTCATCATGACCAGGTATAGAGTAGTTAACAAGAGCACGAGGATCTACATAAAGAGGCATACAGTCCATAAAGTACCCAGCATTGTTGATGTTAGTTTTTGTAGATTGTAAAGTAGGCATCAATATACCTAAATACTCTGTAGGGTCTTTAGCGTAAGTGTCAATTACGTCAGCTGTAAGTCCATAAGCAGCAGTTCCATAGACTGTGCTAATGTCGTGTAATGATGTGCCACCTAAACCAGCACTAAGGTTAGCCATAGTGAAACTCATAGGTTGTGTATTCCAAGAGCGGCTCATAACAGCAGTAGTCGCAGTCCAAGAACCATACTCAATAACACTTGCGATATCAGCATTGTCAGTAATTAGTTTAGTGATGTCACTAGCAGCATCTTCAAACTGAGTTTGTGCATAGCTAGGAGACACTCCCTGTAGACGCATTGCATAACGTAGACGTAGAGAATTTGCAAATTTTACCCATTGAGTTGCATTGCCTTGATAGAATAAGTCTGCTGCAGCTTCGTTAGTTGTGAATGTAGCATCTAAATCAATGTTAGCAGTAGCATCCGCAAGCTCTTCTAACATAAATTTGTATGTGTCTTCTACAGAGCTATATGTAGGATTCTCGCCTTGGAAACCATCAAGTGGAACAGGACCAAAGTTGTCAGCTATTTCTGATAATAAGTATGCACGCCATATTCTAGCAACTTGCTTAATGTTGTTTGCTGCTTCACTATAAGTGCCACTTTCCATTTGAGCATCTACAGCATTGATTGTAAGGTAAGTGTAGTTTACCCAAGAAAGAAGATAGCTAAGGCTGTAATAGTCGCTTGTCCAACTGTCACTACCACTTAAAATAGCTAGACCTCCAGCAGTCTCCATACGAGCTACTCTGTCCCAATATAGGATAAATACACGTTCAGCAATATGTGGATCTTGCTGTGGAAGGAAAATTGCTTGTGACAACAAATAACGAGGCTCTACATTCGACTCATCTGTTGCGAAAGGATTCGAGTTTACATCTTCAAAGTCGCTACATGAACCCAGAGTAAACATAAGAGCGAATCCTAAAACCGATAATTTTTTTAATATATTTTTCATCTGTCTTACTTTTTTTAAGGTGAAATTTAGAATCCTATCGCTACATTAAATGTATATGAACGGTAGGTTGGTGAAATGCCTAATTCAAATGATTGAACGTTAGTTCCTGTTCCTGAAACGCTTTCTGGGTCAATACCTGGAGCACCAGTGTAGATTAACCATGGATTTGACGCTGTGAAAGAAACATTAATACGTTGAACTGCATCGCCTAACAATCTCTTAGGGAAGCTATAACCTAGGCTAATAGTACGTAAACGTACTGAAGTAGCATCGTATGTGTGAGCTTCCATAATGCCATAGTTGCCAACTCCTAAAGCATCGCTATAGTATTGTTGAGGAGTAACATAGTTAGTGTTTTTTATATAACCGCCGTTGCCGTCACTGATTACACCTTGAACAATGAAATCTTCACGTTTGCCACCTGGAGCACTCGCTTCAGAGTTACCGTATGCGTCAAGTACAGCATTTGTCATAGAGAAGATTTTGCCGCCTATACTAGCATCAAATAGAGCATAAAGGTTGAAACCTTTGTAACTAAAGTTTTGACCTAAACTGATGTTAGCTTTTGGAGATTGTTCACCCAGGTACTCCATATCTGAAGTTGCTTGAGGAAGACCAGTGTCTGTAAGTAGCCATTGACCATAGTAAGGACTATCTTTATCTGTTACTGTTTGTATTTTTGTTCCATAGATAGCGCCATAAGCACCACCAACTTCAGCAACTACTTTCATGTTTTCGATACTGCCAAGTTCATATTCTGTAACACCTTCTATTAACTCAATAATTTTACTAACATTACGAGATACGTTAAGTGTAGCATTCCAGTTGAATTCACGCCCTGTGATGATATCAGCACCTAGAGAAATCTCGAAACCTTGGTTTTGGATATTACCAGCATTAACCATTTTGTAAGAGTAGCCACTAGCAGCATCCATAGCTAGAGGGAACAGCTGATTTGTTGCGTTGCTTTTGTACCAAGAAGCATCTAAACGAATTCTGTTATTTAGGAAACGAACATCGATACCAGCCTCCCACGACTTAACTTTCTCACTTACTAGATTTTCGCTGTAGTATATGTCACCAGGAGTAGCAGTTGTATTGTCAAAAATGTTTGAACCTATAGAATAAGTGTTATATAACTGATAAGGGTCAAGGTCATTACCTACGATAGCGTATGAAGCTCTCACTTTAGCAAATGTAAACCAGCTAGGAAGTTCAACCATATCAGAAATTATGCCTGAAAGACTAACAGAAGGATACATATAAGATCTATTTTCTTTGCTCATAGTTGATGACCAATCGTTACGAAGAGTTACATCAAGGAATAAGTAAGAATCATAGTTTAACTGAGCAGAACCATATAGAGAATTCATCTTACGATTAGCGATAGATTCAGAAATCCAAGCGTTATCTACACCATTACCCAAGCTAAATAAGTTAGGTACTACAAGCTCATTAACACCTGCACCTTGACTTTGGCGTAATTGGCTCATTAAGTTGCCACCAAATGTTGCACTACCACCAAATTTGCCGAAAAGATGATCTTTTTGAGCAATAAGTAAGAAACTGTAGTTAGTTTCACTAAACTGCTCAACACCTCTACTATAAGAACCTGCAGGGTTTGATAAACCACCTGTGTGAATTTCGCTCCAAGCAGTAGTAGTGTAGTTGTCCATACCACCCTTGATTTCACCACGCAACCATGGCAAGAACTCATAACTTAAAGACATGAAACCAATGTAACGCTCTCTGACGTCATAGGTTTGTCCATATTGTGCAGACCAATAAGGGTTATTTTGTGAAGAAGTGCCTGAACTCCACCAAATTTGGTTACCTTCGCTATCTATAGATGGATTGAAATCTAAGATATTGATAGATCTAGGTAGAGTATACATAGTATAGAACGTGTTTGATTGGTTGATACCTTGTGTAGGACGGTTTTGAGCTGAAGACTTCACATAGTTCATTTTAGCATCAAGTTTCCATTTGTCTGATGTACCTAAGTTTGTTGTAGCACGCAAAACGATATTTGTACGTTCTAGTTTAGTCTCAGGAACAACATCATTGTTTTGCATTCTACCTATAGAAGCATATACAGAAGTTTTGTTGTACTGTTGTTGTAAAGTAATGTTTTGAGTGTTTATGACCCCTGTATTAAAGAAGTTACCAACGTTATCATAAGTTTTAAGAGTCTCAGTCTTACCGTTCCAGTTTGTACCAGTGTTTACACCATCAGTAGCAGCACCCCAAGAGTATACACTAAGATTATTGTATATGCCACGAGTACCTTGACTGAATGAGTTTTGTAGTTTTGGAGTGATAAGAGGATTTTCAAAACCTATGCTTGACGAAACAGTGATACCTAAGCCGTCAGACTGTTTACCACTTTTAGTAGTAATAAGTATAACACCATTGCCTGCACGTGAACCGTAAAGAGCAGCCGCAGAACCACCTTTAAGTACTGTCATAGTCTCAATGTCGTCAGCGTTAATGTCTGAAAGACCATTACCCATATCTGAACTGCCCCAATAGCTGTTATCACCATTAGTGAAGTTATCCATAGGGATACCGTCAATTACGATAAGAGGCTGGTTAGTGCCCGATAGAGAAGATTGACCACGGATAGTGATTTTAGAAGAACCTGTAGCACCACTACCTTTAACGACTTGTAGTCCAGGGACAACTCCTGACAATGCATTAGTCACATTTGTTTGTCTTGACTCAGCAAGAGCGTCACCATCAATTTCTGATACTGCATAACCTATTGCTTTAGCATCACGTTTAATACCAAGAGCCGTAACGACAACTTCGTTAACAGTAAGCGCATCCTCTACAAGAACAACATCGTGAACTGTAGCTGTGGTTACTGTGTAAATTTGAGCAGTATAACTTATCATACTGAATTTTAACTGTTGACCTTCGCT
>JAWXTP010000089.1:0-12123 GCA_044433415.1 Rikenellaceae bacterium | reverse complement strand
CCTACTGTAGGGGCAGCCTTTATGCCTGCCCAAATTTAAGGCGCTCGTCGCCGTGGAATATTCATTTTATATGTTATTGATAATATAACTGTTGGTACGGCAACGAGTGCCGTACAGTCTGGGCCGGCATAAAGGCTGCCCCTACATTAGATCGTCTCGTTATCTAACTGGTTTCTAAAATAGTAATAATGATTGGTACTGATGTGTTGAATTAAACTCGTTTATTGAAATATTAATCATATTATGTCATAGAGTAGTAGCAATTACTAGAGAGGTGTTATTTTTTCTCCTGAGCGGACTTTTGTAAGTCCTGAGGTGAGGATTTTCTCCCCCTTTTGAAGCCCAGTTTCTACTATCCACTTGTCATCTATGGTTTTGCCAAGAGTTACCTTTCTGTAGTTTACGGTGCTATCTTTAGACACTACAAACACATTACTTTGCCCTTGTGTTTGCATTATAGCTACCTGAGGTACTGTTATACATTGTTGTTCAGCGCCTATGTTGGCACTAACCTTTACAAATTGGTTAGGCTTTAGGAGTCCTCCCCTGTTTGCAAATTTTATATTTAGGATTATTGTCCCTGTGGAGTTGTCTATCTCACTTTCTGTGTAGTCGTAAATGCCTATTTCTGGGAATGTTGTTCCATCAGAGAGGGTTATTGTAGCATCAGAAATAAGAGTTGCATTTTGGTATGAGGGGTTTTGTAAAGAGTCTTGTTGACGTATTGATAAGTAGTCGTTCATAGGTAATGCTAGCTTTACAAGTATGGTGTCTATCTCATACACCTTTGCAAGTACAGCATATTGGGTGCCTGTACCCACCCAGTCCCCTATAGAAACGTCAGAGTCGTCTATTATCCCATCTGAGGGTGCTGTAACTTTTGTGTAGCCCATATTTAGTGTGGCGCTTTGGAGCTCGGCTTTTGCAACTTCCATAGAAGCCTGAGCAGCTAGGTAGGTGGATTTGTATTCATCGAGAGAGCTAGCACTGATAGCGTTGATTTCGGCTAGGGGTACTGCTCTATAGTAGTTATTCGCGGCACGTGAGAGCTCCGCCTCAGCAGATGCTAGCTGAGCTTTAGCCTGAGAGAGTGTGGTACTTATCTGTAGGGGCTCTATTTGAAAAAGTAAATCCCCCTTTTTAACGGGCATCCCCTTTTTGAAATAGGTGTTTACAAGATAACCGTTTACTCTAGGCTCTAGAGTAAGGGTCTTGTTAGGGTAGACCTGACTTGTGAAACTCATCCTGTTTTTGAATAGGGTGTCACTAGTGATTGCTACCTCACAAGGAAGGCTTGGCATTTGCTGAGTTGACTTGTGGGTCTTACAGCAAAATAAGAAAGGCAAGATAAGAAAATAAATGTAACGCATAGGGAAAATTTTTTAAATAAATTCTTAGGTTACATTATTTGTGCCAAGGGAGGGGATAGGGGGTAGGTTTTAGCTTGTAGCTTTTAGCTTGTAGGGCGCAAAGCGACTAAATATTGTTGGAAAATTGCTGGAGGGTCATAGGGGTCAAAGAGGTCATAGTGGGTGGGTCAAAGGGGTCGCGACAAGCGAGGGAATTATTTATAAAATTATTCACAAAATTTTCCTTCTTTTTGAACTGTCGCAAATTTTGCGACAGTTGGAATGCCTTCCAGTTCTTCGCGTAAAGCATTGTTGATATGTTTACCAATCGTTTTAATATCTCTATCAAATAACTGAGCGATTTGGTGACGATTAAGCCACACATTATTCTCTTGGATATTTACATCTAGAGCAACACGTCCATCCTCAGTTTGATATATAATTATTTTATTTAAGTTCTCTCCATTCATAGTATACTTGTTTGTATGCAAATATACAAATTGTTTTTTGTGTTGGTAAGAATTTACTAGATAGTTTTGTGCCAAGGGAAGGGATAGGGGGTAGGTTTTAGGTTTTAGCTTGTAGGGCGCAAAGCGACCAATGCAACCATTATTGCTCACGTAAATACCAAAATAAAGCTCAATTATCAAATAATTGAGCTTAAAATAGGTGTTTCGGTGAGCTTAAAATTCCCACACTTATATAATTCCGTTTTCCTTAAAGCTATAGTTTCCGCCTTTAGAGATTATAATATGATCTAATATTCTCATGTCGAGAAGTTCAGCGGCTTTCTGTAGCTTATCAGTAAATTCTATATCCTCCGTTGAAGGAGTGCTATCCCCAGAAGGGTGATTGTGAAGTATGATAAGTGAGCTAGACAGTAGCTCTATACCATTCCTTAAAATTAACTTCGTGTCAGCAAAAGTAGAAGCTACACCTCCAGAACTTATCCTGAGTTTCTTGATAACTTTGTTAGTACCAGTTAGGTATAGCACCCATAGTTCCTCTATCTCTAACTTCTGTAGTATAGGTTTAAAGATAGCTATAACATCTAAGTTGCTTTTTATAGTGTCTATTTTTATATCATCATTATATGATACACGCTTTATAATCTCAAATAAAGCACACACTGAGATAGCTTGCTTCTTGTTAAGTCCACTGCTTCGGGTAATCTCACCCAGAGAAAGACCTACTAAATCACTAAGCTCCTCACAACTATTAAATAACTTATCAACTTTTGATAAAGATTTATCCTTACTATCCCTTATGATTAAAGCTAGTAGTTGCTTGTCGCTGAGTTTTTCAATCTCACCAAAAACTACTTTCTGCTCTATTATCTCGTAATGTGAAATTTCTTTATCCATAAAATTTAATTTAAGTTATAGTCGGAAATTAAAGTTTTAATTTCTTCCACGTGTAACAGATATACGCTAACACAAACGGCAACCCCAGTGAAGCAAAAGCCATCACGTTCAGCGTAAACTCACTAGATGAGCTATTCGCAATAGCTAGTGAACTATTCACTTCTGACAATGAAGGGTAGTAAGCTGTGTTGTTGTACCCTGCAAGGAGTATAAGCGATGTTACAGTAACTACAGTACCCACTCCGCTATACCAAATAGCCTTAGGGCTTTGCTTGGTGATTCCTAACCATAGAGCTATGAGTACAGATACCACACCTGCCGCTAAAAATAACGCTATGATAGGCATTTCCAATAAATTGGTAAGATATTTGTAGTCTACCCATGTTGAGGAGCCTGTAGCAGGGTTATACTCTACACCTTTGCTGAAAAGTAGAGAGACAAAGAATGTTAAGAAAAATACTAAGAACGCTACAGAAGAAACAAATAGAGGTTTCTTAGATTTCTCAACTATGCTAGCACTATCAATAGAGTTGTAGAAATAATGTATAGCTAACACGCGTGACAAAAAATACACTGCAAGACCTAGAGCTACATTTCTATAGTCTAGTACAGCCTCCAAACCGCGAAGCTCATTTTGCCATACAGAGATAACATTTGCTGTAGTAATATTTGTGAAGCTAGCGCGGTCAACAATGAACTCACCACCTGTGAATAGAGTTCCTACAGCGCAACCTAGAAGTATAGTACCTAAGAAACCATTAATAAACAAGAAAAGTTCATAGGTCTTGTCACCTAAAAAGTTAGAAGGTTTCTTACGGAACTCATAAGATACAGCTTGTATGATAAAACAGAAAAGTATAGCCATCCATACATAAATAGCACCTCCAAAACTTGTAGAGTAGAATAGAGGGAAGGAAGCAAAAAATGCACCTCCAAAAGTTACTAAAGTAGTGAAGGTAAATTCCCACTTTAAACCTATAGCGCTTATAATTTGTTCTTTATCTTTGCTGTTCTTGCCAAATCCATAAATTAGGGTTTGACCTCCCTGTACGAAAAGTAGGAATACTAGTAAACCTGCTAATAGTGATATTAAAAACCACCAGTAGTGTTGTAAAAATATGTATTTATCCATGATATATTTTATTCTTTAGGTCCATTTTTAATTTGAGTAATCATAATCTTTATCTCAGCGATAAGTAAGACTGTGAAAAGTATAGCAAAAAGTACAAATGTTGTAGCTACACTACCTGAATTTATGCTTGACAACGATGCTGAGACAGGAAGTAGGTTTTGTACTGTCCAAGGCTGACGACCAACCTCAGCAACTATCCAACCTGCTTGTGAAGCTATATATACTAAAGGTATAGAGAAAATTAAAATGTAGTTTATAATGTTATACTTTTCTAACATTTTCTTGCGGCGAAGCCATAACACCATAATAAACATAGCTATAAAATACATGCCTAAGCCAACCATGATTCTAAAGTTGTAGAATGTTAAGCCTACAGGAGGGATGATATCCTCAGGGGCATTTAGGTGGCCATAACCTAGGTGATTTAGATAGAGCTTCTTAAACTCACGTCCCTTGTCTGTCTTATAGTCAAAAAGCTCCGCTATCTCTTTAGCCTTAGCATCATCACCACTTTTTACAGCTTCATTGTATTGTTTTATCATGTATAGAGCATAACCTCCGCGTTTTATTTTCTCCTGAGCACCCATGATTTTCTGCTTAGGGTTGCCATATACCAAATCCTTGAATCCAGGAACATAAGCCTTGAAGTCATGGAACGCTAAGAAAGATAACATGCCAGGGACTTTTATCTCTCCATTGAAAACGTCTTCATCATTGTTGACTTCCTTATCAGGGTTTAAAAGACCTATTACTGTAAGGTCTGCTGACGCACTTCCCTCATAAAGAGCTTCTAGGGCAGCAAATTTTCCAGGTTGATATTTAGCAACATACACCCCTGAGCTGTCACCAGTTTGAGCCACAACAAGAGAGCTTATAAGACCTGTAATAGCTGCTATACCTATGCTTTTATAGGCAAAGTCTATATTTCTTTTCTTTAGTAAAAACCATGCAGAGATACCTGTAACAAATACAGAAGCTGTCACTAGACCTGATGAAACAGTGTGGAAGAATTTAGTAATTGCCACTTCTGACGACACTACAGCCCAGAAATCTACCATTTCATTACGTGCAGTCTCAATGTTAAACTCCATACCTACAGGGTGCTGCATCCATGCGTTAGCTACCAATATCCATACTGCTGAAAGTATGGTACCTAGGGCTGTAAGCCATGTTGAGGTAAGGTGGAACCTGTCCGACACCTTATCCCAGCCGAAGTACATAACGGCAAAGAAGGTAGTTTCCATGAAGAAGGCAAAGATACCTTCTATGGCTAGGGGTGCTCCAAAGATGTCCCCTACAAAATAAGAGTAATTTGACCAGTTAGTGCCAAATTGAAACTCTAAGATGATACCTGTTGCTACACCTATTGCAAAGTTAATAGCAAAAAGTTTCATCCAAAACTTTGTTGCGTTTTTCCATTTAGGATCTTTCCCCTTGCGAAGATAGATAGTTTCCATAATGGCACAAATAATGCCTAACCCTAAAGTTAAAGGCACAAAAATCCAGTGATACATAGCCGTAAGAGCAAATTGTGCTCTCGACCATTCAATTAAATCAAACATAACCCAATAATTATAATTTTTTATTTAATTTTGTAAATTGTTCTCTATAATAAATTGCTTCTTCCGAGGATGAATTGAAATCTGGCGTTTTGCTGCGGAAGAAGAAAAGTTTTAGTACGACAAACATGATAAATAGCTTTATAGCAATCAGTAACCACAGCTTTTTACCGACTTTCATATCGCGAAAGCCGTCAATGTAGAAGTATAATATTCTTTTAAGAATAGACATTGCATTTAAATTAGGGGTTGTGACTACAAAAAAGTGTTTGCTTTGTTATTGTCACAAATTTAATAAGATTTTTTTAAAAATAATAATTTATTAGATATATTATGTTAGAAAGTGGTATAGAAAAAATTAATGCATGCGTTGATGACCTGCGTAATCTGATTCACGAAAGTGATAACATCGTGATATTGTCACATATAAACCCTGATGGTGATGCTCTAGGGTCAAGTATAGGAATTTTAACCTACCTTACTTCGTTAGGGAAAAAGGTAACAGCTATAGTGCCTAATGAGATTCCTGCTTACCTGCAAAATGTGGCGGGGGTTGAAGCTATACATGAGTATAACAAAAAAAGTGTAGAGATGGATAAGGCTATCGCGGAAGCATCACTGTTTGTATGCCTTGACTTTAATGAGATAGATACTCGTATAGGTAATATTGCCGAGAAGGTGCGCTTGAACTCTACAGCTAAGAAGGTGCTTATAGATCATCACATCCTTGACAATACTGACGATTATGACGTGGCTATATCTGATGTGAACTCGTGTGCTACTTCCTACCTTGTGACTAATACTCTTGTAGCTCTTGCAGGTGTGGAGGCTATTAATGAAGTGGCGGCTGAAGCTCTTTATTTAGGGATAATGACTGATACAGGAAAATTTAGCTATGGAAACCTTACGGGGGAGCTTTTTAGGACTACAGCGATATTAGTAGATAGAGGTGCTGTCCCTGTAGAAATAAATAATAAGATATTAAATGTACAGACCCTTACACGTACGCGCCTTATAGGTTATTGTCTCTACAAAAAGATGAAGGTGGTAAAGCATCACCGCCTAGCGTATATAACACTTTCGGAAACTGAGCTTATGAACTTTAACTATAAACCTGGTGATATAGAGGGGGTAGTGAATATGCCTCTAGCGATAAAAGGGATAGATCTTTCAGCGATATTTGTTGAGAATAAAGAGTGTATAAAAGTTTCGCTTCGCTCACAAGGGAAAGTAGCTGTAGATGTTAACAAATTCGCTCGTGAGCACTTCTCAGGAGGTGGGCACAAGATGGCAGCAGGAGCAAAATCATTTACCACCATGAAAGAAGCGGTTGATGTCTTTTTGCAGGGAGTCGCTAGGATATATTAGTTTCTGGCAGCAACATAGGGAGGACTTTTCCCAATAACGGCCTACATTTTTCACCTTTATCGAAAAATCAATGCTCACAGCCATCGAGGCTGCTCCGCTTAATTTTCCGATAAACGCAAAAAATCTAAGCCATTCTTGGAAAAAGCGGACAGTCCGTTTCCTGCCACTATGCAGGTAAAAACAGTTTTTGTAAATTTTTAGTAAACTTTAGTTTACTGATAAATTTACAAGAAATCATAAAAAAATAAAAATGGAATAGTTTTTGTAGCAATATTTAATTGAGAATAAATTATTTAGGTATTGATACATAAGTAGTGTAAAACAATTATTGCCATAATTTTAACACCACTCTTGGAGCGACATTTTTCACTATTAAATCTTAATATAGAGCCACTATATTTTCGATTCCATAGCAAAAAATCTCATCTCCAATAGTACTCTTTAAAATACACCAATAATTATTTTACCCTACTTAATATATATAGTATGAATATAGATTTGATAGTGATAGGCAAAACCAATATGGATTTTGTGGAAATGGGGATTAAGGAATATACTAAAAGGTTATCTCGTTATGTGAAATTTAATATTATAGTATTGCCTGATATTAAGAATCCTGCTCAGATGTCTAAAGAGACCTTGATGAAGCGTGAGGGTGAGCTTTTCTGTGCAGCATTAGAGCCTTATGACTGGGTGGTGCTGATGGATGAAAAAGGTAAACAGCTAAGCTCAGTAGAGTTTTCGTCGTGGGTGCAGAATAGACTTAACTTATCAACAAGGAAACTGGCTTTTGTGATTGGTGGTGCATACGGGTTTTCAGAGCAGGTGTATAAAAGAGCTTCCGAGAAACATTCGCTTTCGAAGATGACGTTTTCTCACCAAATGGTGAGGATGATTTTTGCCGAACAGCTCTACCGTGCCTTCACTATCCTCCGTAACGAACCCTACCATCATAGTTAACGGCAGCACCGTAGGGATGGCTTTTCCCAATAACGGCTCATATTTGCGACCTTTTTGATTATTTCAATGCTCACAGCCGTCGAGGCTGCTCCGCTTAAAATAATCAAAAACGCCGCAAATATGAACCATTCTTGAAAAAAGCGAACAGTCCGTTTCCTGCCACTATGCAGGCTAAATAATGCTGAGAAGAATGAGGGTGTATAGTGGGGATGTAGTGGGAGTGTAGTGGGACGTGTTGAGGTGGACTTTTTTACATGCATATATGCCAGATACGATATGTAAATAAATACTTATTCAAAATTTTATAGATATGAATTCTGTGATTAGAAGGTTTTATGTGACACTGGTGAAAAAGTTTATCGGTAGATGGTGGAAGATGTGCGTGCTGTTTGTTGCTGTAGGATTGTTCTCAGCAATATTTTGCGGTTATTTCGCAAATGAATTTATAAATCATGATATAGAATCTGCATTTGATGAGGCTACATGTAAATTTATCAAGATGGATTCTGAGCAAGAGCATGGTCGCTGTAATGTGTATTGTTATGTGCCTAATGAACAACTGAGTGTGACTGATACATTGGGTGTGCAGATGTTCGACCTTAGGGAATTAAGCGCTCAGCTGAAAGATAGCTTGCGAGTAAGTATTGTTAGCTTGTTCGTAATAATATTAGTTGTTGTGTTTATAGCATTATTGGTCTTCTATTATCGTACCATGAAACCCCTAGTGTTATTAAGAGATTATCTAAGTCGTTATAAATATCGTAAGAGAATAGATTCTATGGTGTACAAAAAAGGTACAGAAATAGATGGACTCGTAGAGCTGTATAATAATGCTATAGATGAACTCGATAAAACTCTTGTGAGACTAGCTGAAACTGGTCGCGTGGAAGCACTTACAGTACTTACAAAACAAATAGCCCATGAGTTGCGTAACCCATTGACTCCTATAAAGCTAAAGGTGCAGATGCTGTTGAGGCGTAAACAAAAAGGAGACGAAAATTGGGACGAAAATATAGAGGAAAGTTTGAATATTATTATAACTCAGATAAATCTATTGGAAAAAACTATAAACCAACTTAACTCATTGACTTCCGTAAGTTCAACTACAGTCAATAGATTGGGTATAGATAAAATGTTGAAAGAAATAAAATCATTCTATGATGGATACCCTAATATAGATATCGTATATAATAATAATACCTGTAATGAAAATGTTTACATAGTAATGAGCTATGAAAACCTTTGGTCTGTACTTACAAATATTATGGTTAATGCCATAGCCGCTATAGGGAAAAATGATGATGGAAAGATAAATATGAAACTGGAACTTATAGATTCTTTAATTGTAATTTCTATAGAAGATAATGGTAAAGGTGTCAGCGATGAAATAAAAGAAAAAATATTCGCCCCTAACTTCACAACGAAAAAATCTGGTAGCGGTATAGGACTTACTATTGCACTCGGTATAGTGAGAAACGCTGGTGGAAATATCTATTTTGAATCGGAATTAAATATGGGCTCTAAATTTTATATAGAACTCCCCTTTAGGGAACATAAAAGAAAAAAATAAGCATTTTTTGTAACTTTATGAGTAAAATAAAATTATTATACTATTTTTGTGATTAAAATCGTTGAGATTAGAAGTCTCCTTAAAAACCTCTTCATTTAATTAAAATAATAGTAATGAAAAATTTATTGATATTTATACTTTCTGTAACCTCTTATTTGTGCTCTGCACAGGTAGCTACAGACTCTATTCAGCCTAAATGGCATAACCCTGAGCTTTTGGGTGCTAAAATTCATGGTCAGCTTTTGCAAAATGAGGTGCGCTCAAATTATTATTATCGCTTACCCAATAATGTGGAAAAAAATATAAGACCAGCCGTGTGGAATCTCTCTCATAACAGCGCTGGTGAAAGCCTTAAATTTTATACTAACTCATCACAGATTATTGTGAGATATGTTGTGTCAGAAGAACATGCCTCTGATCATATGGCTGCTACAGGGAAAAGTGGTGTAGACTTATATGCTACAGAAAACCATGGTCAGCGTAAATGGTGTGCTGCAACACGTGTCTTTGCTGATACTATAGTCTACAAATATACAGGACTTTACTATGAAGGGAAAATGCATGACTTTGGATTTGAATATCAACTTTATCTGCCAACTTATAATACAGTAGAATGGTTAGAAATTGGTGTTGACGAGGAGGCTTATTTTAAATTTGCTGAGCCTACAGCCGAGCTACCTATTATCGCTTATGGTACTTCTATCACTCAGGGTGCTTGTGCTTCACGCCCAGGGATGATATGGTCTTCTATAGTGAGTCGTGAAATGGATATTCCTCTTATGAACCTTGGATTTTCAGGTAATGGAGCCCTAGAAAAAGGGATAATAGATATTATAAAGCGTACACCAGCACGTGCTGTAATATTGGACTGTCTGCCTAACCTTTGTAAAATGCGTAAAGATAAGCTAGTAGAGCTTACAGTAAATTCAGTTAAAGAAATTCGTAAGGCTCAACCAAATGTACCTATAATAATTACTGACCACCTGGGTTACCCTCACGGCAAGATGCAAGAGGTATGGCAAAGTAGAGTAGAGAACGGTTGTGAAGCTAACCTTGAGGCTTATAGGAAACTCCTAGCTGAGGGTTACTTGAATCTTCACCACCTCACATATAGAGAAATAGCAATGCCCGAAGATGCTACAGTAGAGGCTATACATCCTTCGGATTGGGGTATGAGAGTGTATGCTGATGCTTATATCGCTAAACTTAATAAAGCTCTTAATATGCCTACAGGTGAGCTTGCTACTCAGATACCTGTGAAGCAACGTCGTGAAGCTCAAACTTATGAGTGGTTAGAACATCATAACAACAAAATGCTAGAAGCTCAAAAGGTAAAACCTAAAACTGTCGTGCTAGGTAACTCTATTATGCATAGATGGGGTGGTTCCGTGAACTTTAAATATACTTGTGATAGTGTGGGCTGGAAAAAAGCTACCTCAGGTAAAAAAGTAGTAAACATGGGCGCTAGTTGGGATAGAATAGAGAATGTACTTTGGCGCGTAACTCATGGTGCACTAGATGGATATAGCGCTGAGCGTGTTATAGTGGCTATAGGAGTTAATAACTTGATAGGTGTTAACAAAAAAAATATTAGCACTCACGAGGAAATAGCTGAGGGCATTAGAACCTTGATACAAGCTATAAAAGTACGTCAGCCTAAAGCAGAAATTAAAGTATGTGGCATCTTCCCTGCAAGGTCGCTAGAGGCTGATGTAATTGAGGTTAATAAATTGATAGAGAATGTAGCTAAAGAAGAAAAAGTTAAGTACGGTGACCCTGGTGTTAATCTTTTGATGTCTAACGGAAAGGCTAATCAATCTCTTTACCAAAATGATGGTTTACATCTTAACTTAAACGGTTATAGAAAAATAGTAGCTAGCTTTTTTGAATAAAGTAAACTTCTAAAATGATAAGTTTTAAGCCTTTGTAGTTTAATGGATAAAATGCACGATTCCGGTTCTTGTGATAGGGGTTCGATTCCCCTCAAGGGTACAAATAATAAATAAAGATAATGAAAATTAGAAATATTAAATATACAATTTTAGCGTGTGCCCTATCGGTGTTTTTCATGCTGATAGCACCTAGTGGCTTTTGTCAGATAATAAAGGGTGATATGGGTGGCGTATCAGGTCTAGGTGGTGGTATTATTGCTCCTCCTATAGCTCCTGCGGGTTCTGATTTTCAGCCTATAACTGTAGATGTGAAGCCTATGGAACAGGAGATAACACATAAGGCCCCAAAGCCTGAGGATTGTTTCTCTATTTCTACTAGTGGACGTAAAGAAGTAGGGGCTATGTCGGCAGATTCAGCTAATTATGAGAAGTCGCGAAAGTTTCAAGTAGATATCCTGTCGACTTATGACCAAGAGGCTAGGATAGCTTCTAAGAGATATTACGGAGAGATAAATGTAGTATCGGCTCGCGTACATGAGAATTGCACAAGGATAGTATTAGAGGCTAAGAATTTTGCTAATGTAAACTGGTTTTTGATTAGTAAGGCTAGTATAGTGGTGGATTGTAGCACTAAGAAGGTGTATAATATTTTAGGTGTGGAAAGTAGTTTGGTGTTAGAAAAGTCTTATGCGCTGAATCTTACTAGAAGTTCCTACCAGCGTATATGTTTAGTATTTCCTAAGTTGGATAGTTGGGTAGACTTGATAGACATAATATGCCCGGCACCTGATCCTATGGAGGTTGCCTACATGAACTCTTCGGGGGAGTGATGTTTCTGGCAGCACCGTAGGGATGGCTTTTCCCAATAACGGCTCATCTTTGCGACCTTTTTGATTATTTCAATGCTCACAGCCGTCGAGGCTGCTCCG
>JAWXTP010000088.1:0-12133 GCA_044433415.1 Rikenellaceae bacterium | reverse complement strand
CAATCTTTCAAGTAATCTTTCCACGCTTGTCGCCCTATCACCTATCACCTATCACCCGCCCCCCCCGTGTCCCAAAATCGGACAATAATAAATTCCATCACAATCACCGAATTTAGCATAAAAATCATATCTTTGTATAATAAATTCCATATACGAATATTAAAAACTTTAAAATTATGAACAAATATTTAATAGAAGTATGCGCTAATTCTACAGAAAGCTGTATAAAAGCACAAGAGGGTGGTGCACAACGTGTGGAGCTATGTGCAGGCATACCTGAAGGAGGAACTACACCTAGTTATGGTGAGATTTCTATAGCACGAAAAAGAATAGACATAGCTCTTAATGTTATTATTAGACCTCGTGGAGGAGATTTTTTATATTCAGAAGATGAAGTAGAAATTATGAAACGCGATATTCGTATGGCTAGAGAACTAGGATCTGATGGAGTAGTGTTTGGCTGTCTTACTAGAGAAGGAAAAGTAGACAAAGGATTATGCAAGGAGCTTATCTTCGCGGCAGGGCACTTATCGCTAACTTTCCATAGGGCGTTTGATGTTTGTAGTGATCCTTTCGAGGCTTTAGAAGATATTATAGAGCTAGGTTTTGATAGGATACTTACCTCAGGATGTGAAGCTAACGCTATTGAAGGTCGTGACTTGTTAAAAGAGCTTGTAGAAAAAGCTGCAGGACGTATTATTATTATGCCAGGTTGTGGAGTAAATGAAAACAATATTAAAGAACTACAGAAGCATACAGGAGCTGTAGAATTTCACATGTCAGCACGTTCAAAGGTAAACTCAGAAATGGTTTTTAGAAATGATCGTGTCTCTATGGGAGGGACTGTGGTAGTTGAGGAGTTTTCACGTGATGTGACTTCTGCTGAACGAGTGGCTGATTCTTTGAAAGAGCTAAATTAATGATGTGGGTTTTATGTTTTAGCTTTTAGCTTACAGCTTTTAGCTTGTAGGGGCGACAAGCGTGGAAAGATTTCACAAAATCTTTTTACGCTTATCGCTACCTTATACGATAAAGCGTTAAAATCCAATTTTTAGAAGTCCCCTTAAATAGATAATAACAATATAAAAATAAGAGACATCAATTGCATAATAATGAACAAAGAAAAATATATTATTGTTATTGTTGGGTGTATTTTTTTGAAAATTTTAGTTGCTAGAAGCCACAAAACAGCAGGGATAAACAAATAACTTAAGCCCCAGAGTATATAAAAATTCTTATCCGAATAAAAATAAAAAAACTCAGGTATTCCATGCAAACGATGTCTTACATACGCAATGATTGCAGGATATAGACATATATACGCAAATCTACAAATATATAAAGACAGTTTATCAGCTGTTATTTGTATATTATTTTTTTCTTGTTCCATATTAAAATAATTAGTTAAGGGAATTTCATAAAAAGAGACAGAAAGTATTTTCTGTCTCTTTATTATACGGCAATTACCTATCGGTAAGCTAAATTACTCAGCTTCAGTTTCTTCAACTTCTTCCTCAACCTCAGTAAATTCTGTAAAGCCAGCGTTAACTAGGATGTTATACCAAGCAAAGATTTTCTTAATATCAGAAAAGTGAACTCTATCTCTGTCGTATTCAGGAAGGAATTTTTCTAATTCAGCTCTTAATGTTGTTTCGTCAGACTTGTGAGAAATAGATTCTTTACCGTCGCAGCCTTTGAAAATATTATCAAATACTTGTCCTAAAGCTATATCTTCTTCGATAGTGAAGATTGCGATATCTCCTAAAGTGCTAACCTTTGAAGAACCTTGTACCATCATACGTTTTTTTGTAGTCATAGATTCAACAATGATTCCGCTTTTAGATTGAGCAACAAATTTAAATAAACCTGGATACCCAGAAATCGAAAGTATTTCAGATAAAGTCATAATTTTTTAGTTAATGTTAATAATAATTTAAAAGTTTCCTAGTTTAATTTTTTTATTTAAAACAAAGAAAACAAGGGTTTTATTGTGTGATATTTTTGTTTTACCTATCAATTAGGTTGACAAAAGTAATAAAATATATTATATTTGTCAATTAATTTGATAAAATATGATTATGAAAAAAATTATTACTCTATTGTGTTTTGCTGTTGCAGCCACATCATTATCTGCTCAATCTCTAGAGCAAAGATTGAAGTCTCACATTGAAATTCTTGCTTCTGAGGAGTTTAAAGGCCGTGAGTCGGGTACAGCAGAAAATATAATGGCGGCTACTTATGTGCGTGATGAGTTTGCAAAAATTGAGGGATTTGAATTCTTAACAGAAAATGGTTTTCAGGATGTTACTTTTGAAGTTACTAGAGGAGGTAAGCGTACTATTAATTCTGTTAATGTAGTAGGTATGGTGAAGGCTTCAAAGAAGAACACTAAAGGAAAATATATCACTATAGGTGCTCACTTTGACCATATAGGTGTTACTGACGAGGGACTTGTAAACTACGGAGCTGATGACAACGCCTCAGGTACAGCCTATATCATAGAGCTAGCAAGACGTTATGCTGAGAAAAGTGATGAGCTAGATTATGATATTTTATTTATCGCTTTCACAGGTGAGGAAATGGGACTTAAAGGTTCAAGATATTATGCTGAAAACCCTCTTTTACCTCTTAAAGATTGTAAGGCTATGATAAACTTTGATATGCTAGGTCGTATGACAAGAAATGGTATAACAGTTAGAGGTTTAGGGACTTCTATAGAGGCTGTATACCTGTTTAATTCAGTAGAAAATAAAGATGAACTAGAGATAGTTTGGGAGTTTAGAGGTAAAGGACCTACAGATTACTCTTCTTTCTATGCAAAAGAAATACCTGCATTCTCTTTCTCTACACGTCTACACAAAGATTATCACTTACCAACAGATACAGCTGATAAAATCAACTATGAAGGAATGTTATTCGCTGATAACTACATCTCACAAATCATAGATAAGTTATTGTCTAAGAAAGTTAAGATGACTTATAAAGTGGAATACGAATAGATATGAATCATGAATAAGAAAAAAGGAATAGTAGGATTAATAGTTGCTTTAAGTGCAGGACTAGGAGGAGTAATTTATAATGAATCAAGAAAATTTCGTTTTAGTGCAAGACAAAAAACAATAAATAAAAGACTACTAAAGATTAAGGCTGAACGTAAGCCAAGTGAAGTTCAGCGTACTAATAATTTATTTCAAGTAACTAAAATAGATAGTCTTCCTCGTGATAGTGTTAAGGTGGAAAATTACGATAATATACAAAGTTACTTGTCTCAAATAACAGGAGCAGCTATTCAAAATTCTATTATTTCAAATTCTTATTCAGGATTGTTAAGGTGTAATGTGTCTACTACCGAACTAATGAAAGTTGCAAATGGAGTAGGCTACAGAGGAAATGTAATAAAGGATGGGAAGATAGTAGAGCAGGCTAAATTTTTTGAAAATGGAGTTTCTCTACCTACAGCTATGGCTGTTTTCCAAATAGCATCTATAGCAACAGGTTTATACTATCAATACATTATTACTAAAAGATTAGATAAGCTACAATGTCAGATTGATAAATTACTTATAAATTGTAAAGCAGAAGATCAAGCAAATTTTATAAATGCAGTAAGGATAATGACTTATGTAGGAAACTCTACAGGCAAAGAAGCCTTGACACAAATCAATGATGCCATTAGTATTTTATATACGTTGAAGGTGAAAATTTCAAGTTTAGTTCTTTCGGAGAAATTTAGATTCCAATATTCGAAAGTTTCAAATTATAATGAAGTTAAAAAAGTTAAAGATTCTCTATATAATTCTGATTATCTATATAATTTAGATTTTTTAATAGAAATAGAGTTGTATTATCGTTGTGCTTTGTTGTTGAAATATAATATGCTAACAGAATGCAATACAGGTAAAAATGAGATTTCACTTATTATAAAGGAGATTAGTGATGATAGCGTGCAAAGATATTTTGAAAAATACCAAGTAGTGAAAACGGAGATTTTGGCTCACATAGAACTAGCAAGAAAAGATGCTAATATCAATGTAGAGAAGATATGCAATATCGAAAAAGAGATTGCTGTTTGGCTAGGTAGTGTAGAACGCAAAATAATAAAAGCAAATGAGCTACTTAATAACAATTCTTTCGTTTTAGAGATAAAAGATGGCAAAGTGTTAAGTTTATTTTCTGAAAATAAATTAATAGGATAGCTAGTTTTAAAATAATTTTATATATATTTGTGACTACTAGAAAGCATGTGATATGCTTGATTTATGAAAAATAAAGGTCTGAGTAATAATATATAATAAAATTGTGATGAAAAATAGCTTAGCTTATTTGACACTTCTTGTTGCGTTTACATTTGTAAGTTGCGACCTGATAAGTGAATGGGAAGATCCTGATAATCCTTATGAGGAATATCAAGGTAGAATGATTGATCGTATTCGTATTGATGAATCGGGGTATGGTAGTGATTATATCTATTATGATTATGACCGTAAAGGTCGTATAGAGAGTATAGAAAATACTTATTACAATACTTTTGAAGAATATTCTTATACTGTTGACCAGTATGGTGATGATATGATTACTGTATGGAATAACATAGGTGATGATAGAGATATTGTCCTTAATTGGTATGGATACGCTAAACAAGAGTGGTCTTATTATAATGGAGAAGTAGTTAAGTTGACAGACTATAGTTATTTGAGTAAGATGTTAAGTAATGTTTATGTTGAAGAGTATAGTGCTTTTGGTATGTTACTTTCTGAAGCAAGTTATGACTTTGACTACGACTACGCTAATAACTTAAAGTCTATTTCTTGTTTTTATGAAGAGGAGGGTTATTATATAGATAGTAAACTTACCTATTCGGGATTCTGTGATTATGAGAACAATTACAATGTAGATATCTTATCTATATTAGAGTTGTATATTGATGATGATTTTGCTTCACGCATAGGTCGTACAGGTAACCGTTCGAGTTATTTGCCAACGCAAGCTATACTTAGAGCAAATAGAAATGGTAGATATGATGACGATGTAGTTTATCGCATAAGATATACAAGTAGTAAAGGTTTGATTACATCAATTGAAATTTCTTCATCGTTGGGAATGGATAAAACTTTATATATCACATACTGCAATTTCTAGATAATAACAATATAAACTTTAAAATGACAAAACAAGTAGAATTTACATTAAGACCTCACACACGTGGGTTTCATTTGGTTACGGAGGAGATAGAGCGTGATTTACCTCCTCTTCCTAAGGTTGGTTTGCTGAATTTGTTTATTAAACATACCTCAGCAGGACTTACTATTAATGAGAACGCAGACCCTGATGTGCAAGTGGATATGGGAGCTATCTTTGACCGTTTGGTAAAGGAAAGAGAGGGCTACTACACCCACACTTGTGAGGGTGCAGACGACATGCCTGCACATGCTAAATCGTCGCTTGTTAGTGTCAGCCTTACTATACCCATCACTAATGGACGTTTGAACCTTGGTATTTGGCAAGGTATCTATCTGTGTGAGTTCCGTAATCGTGGAGGTGCACGCCGTATCGTTGCAACTATTATGGGAGAGTAAAGTTTGTTTTACTTTGTTATATTTTACTTTGTTTAGTTTTGTTAAATTTTATTTTTATGGAAGCAATTTTAGGTTTTGAATTTTGTGGATTTCCTGTGTTTTGGTGTTTGTATCTAGCCGTAAATGCCGTTACCTTTGGAGCTTATGCAGTAGATAAAGTCCTTGCTGTATACAACAAACAACGCATCAGAGAACGTACATTGATAACTATGACTATGATGTTTAGTGGTTTAGGTGCACTGTTAGCTATGATGGTTTGTAGGCATAAAATCCGAAAAATAAAATTCTGGTTTTTTGCTGTATTGTCAATTGTTTTTCAAATAGGTGTGATATTGTTATTAGATTTGTAATTTATTTAGAGAATTTATATGCTAACAATTAGAGTTAATGTAAGTTAATCTTGTCATATTCTAAGAACTCCTTAAAGGAGTAATCTTTACCAGCAAGAGTCATAATCCTACAATATATCTGGTAACGTGATGGAGCGTTAAATTCAAAGCAATCCTGACTTCTCATTATACTTGTTTCACTAGGGCGCCATACTCCTTTAGTATAGTAAAGTCCACCTTCAAAAATACCTACTTTGTCTTTGTATCCCTTAAGTGTTAGGAATTTACTCCACTTAACTTTCCATTTGTCTGGTGTGAAATCTATGTTTGCACCCACAGCAGAATACGTATTTGTACTTTTGTCTATGTAACCTTCGTGTTCTGAATATTCATCATCTAAAAGACCAAGTCCGTGCCCAACACTTTCATGACAGATGGTATACCTAAATCTATTAGCATCAAGAATGGCTGAGCAAGATGCAATAGTTCCATTTTTATGACTAGCACATGCTCCAACATTTTCTATGGTATTAGCGATGTTAATAACAGTTAAAGTACCTTCTATATGAGGTGTCTTTAATGCATAATTCATGCATCTATCATCATTGGCAATAATACTACGTTTAGAGATATACGATGAAAACACCGTGTCCTTATCCTTACCTATCCCCCTATCTTTAGATATTGCTTTAACCATATATACGTTAAAGTAATTACGAAAACTTTTTGTAGGTTCCACCGAAAAGAAGGCTTCCATGGTCTTGCATGCGATTTTGGGAAATATACCACCTCGTGCCATATCCTCACTAGTGAAACCATCACCTGTGATTACCAGGTTTATGCCTTTACCACAGCTAGCCTTTTGAAGGAAATATGCCTTACCATCTTCACTTAAATCAGAACTTTGTCGATTGGCTATAGTAGGTATTTTACAAGCTATGTTGCAGTTGTTAAGGGATATGTATTTTAATTTCTTAAGCCTATGTATCTCAGGAGTTATGTAGCTAGCTTTTTCAAAAGGATTATCATTCAATATCAAAGTCTCTAACATATGGTTGTAGGCACTTAGGGTGTTTAAGAGAACATTTATATCACCAGTAATATTACAATTGCTAAGGTCTAAGGTTTTAAGCCTACTGAAACAAGCAATAGCACTAGCTATAGTTTTTGTATTGATAAAGAAGTTAAGTGTTAGCTTAGAAAGGTCTAAACCTATGATATCTCCGTCCTGCATAATTACGCCCTCCCATTTGTTGATAGGTGCTTGTGTGCCCCATTTTATATGGAAACTGTCAAATATGCTATAAATAGGAGATTTTATTGTTAGTAGAGCTTCTCTGTCTGTTAGTTGTCGTTGAGTAAAACTTACACTTTTGGTGTCTTTGTCTTGAGATATTCTAATTAGTCCCTGACGTTTATTCTCGTTAGGTTTTAAGAGAGACAGCACCTTTATAGTTATCGTTGAGGTGCCTGCACCTCCTGATTTAGGTGTTACGCTAACCCAGTCAGGTGATGACAATCGCCAAGACCTAGTCGTGTTTATGGAGAAATGGCTAGTATGCTCTATAACATTATGACAATCTATATTGTTGTCTAACAGTATGATGGGCTCGTCAATTGTATTTGCTAATGAAGGGCAATTACATGATACAAGTGCAGAGCGTAATTTAAATTTTATATCTTTAGTGTTCATGTTTTATGTTTCTAATTAATAGATGCATCACAAATATACAGTTTTTTTATTGTGAAAACAAGTTATGGAGAGTCGAAAATAGTTTTTTGACTCTCCTATAGTAAATCTTGTAACCTCTTGCGTAAGTGTTGCACGGCATAACGTTTCCTAGAGATAAGGGTGTTTATAGGTATTTCTGTAGCCTCCGCGATTTCCTTAAATTCTATCCCTTGTAATTCGTTAAGTTCAAAGACTGAGCGTTGTTCGTCAGGGAGTTCTTCAAGTGCTATGATAAGTTCTTCTCGTATAATAGAACGTGCTAATTCATTTTCTGGTGTGTAGTCGTCTCTTAAAATAAGATTAGCTAAAGAAACCTCAATATTTTCTTTATCCTTTACGTAAGGCATAGACTGCTCACGCTTTTTACGTGAACGGTCTATGAGCATATTTCTAGCAACACGGTAAAGCCATGATGATACGTCATCTATGGAATTATCGTCCCCATCTGCTACTATAAACTTATAAAACAAGTCGTGTAATATATCTTCTGATTCACTATCAGAAGAAAGTTGCTTTGTGATAAAGCCACGAAGTGCAGCAGAGTAGCGTTTAAATATGTTTTCTCCTCTACTCATTTGTATCTTTAGTCATGTAGTCTCTTATGTAATCGCGTTTTTGTTTCCTGCTCATACCTCTTAGTTGCTCAGCAATATCTTGTCTGTAAACTAAAGCTCTAGGAGATATACCTCCAAAAAGTATTCTACAAAGAAGCAAAAGTCCTGCCGCTTGAAGGTAGCTTACTGCTCCCCAACCTATGACAGAAGTGATAATACTGTTCCATAATAGCATGATAATAAGCGAAGTTATAGCTGCTACACTTGTGATTATTAATAATTTAGATAGTTTATGTTTCATGATTTTATTAGTTTTATTTATTTACACTTACTATAAGATTTATAGCATCAAATTTACATATTTTTTCTGAACATTTACCACATCCCACACATGCAGATATGTTTTTTACTATAGCCTTACCTTCGCTCATAGCAAACACCTTTTGTTTGCACTTTTCGACGCATTGTTTACAGCCTACACATCTTTCTGTTATAATTTCCAAAGTTTCAACGGTCTTTGGTTTTTTGAATTTCATTTTTAGTTTATGCAAAAAGCTCATTTTTTAAATTTTAGTGAGGGCGACATTGCCTCTCCTTATTGTAGACGAATAACTTTTGTTTAGATTTTAATGTTCAGTGAAAATTTTAGGAAGTAATGCAATATCTTAGAATTTTAGTTGTATCTTTGTAGTAAATTTAGGTAATTAGCCTCAGTGTAAAAAATGGATTCTGCTGATAATCAAATGATTCTCTAAATTGTACTATGATAAACGTTAAAATTTAAAAACGGGGACGTTTAAAACTCCCCCTTAACTATATGGAAATAAGATTAAATAAATTTATTAGTGATTCTGGTTACTGCTCACGCCGTGAGGCTGACCGTTTTATTGAAAGACAAAAAGTAACTATTAACAGAGTTATTGCATCTGTAGGAGACAAAGTATCCCCTGGAGATGTTGTAAAAGTTAATGGAAACTTAATTGAGGTGCGTGATGAATCTGTGTACATAGCCTTAAATAAGCCTGTAGGTATTACATGTACTACAGATACTTCAGACTCCTCAAATATTATTGACTTTGTGAACTACCCTACACGTATTTTCCACATTGGTCGTTTAGATAAGGACTCAGAGGGGCTTATCTTACTTACCAACAATGGGGATATAGTAAATAAAATATTACGTGAAGGAAATAATCACGAAAAAGAGTATGAAGTACAAGTTGACAAATCTATTACTCCAGATTTCATAGAAAAAATGCAAGGTGGGGTTAAAATCTTAGGTACTACAACAAAAAGATGCTTTGTTGAGAAAGAAGGAGACAAGCATTTCCGCATCATTCTTACTCAGGGATTAAATCGTCAAATCAGACGTATGTGCGAGGCATTCGGTTATGAAGTTGTAAAACTTCGCCGTGTACGCATAATGAATATTACACTTAACAAACTTCCTTTAGAGCAATGGCGTTTCTTAGAGCCTGAGGAGGTTGAGGAATTATTAGGCAGTATTAAAGAGTCTAAGAGCGGTTCTTCATCACGCCGTAAGGTAAGACGTTTCACATCTAATAATCACACAAATCCTTACAAAAGAGAGGACGGCGACGCTAGCTCAGAAAGCCCTAAAAGCAAGAGGCCTGTAGCAGGTGGTCGCTCTAATGCTCGTATAGATTATAAGTCAGCTCAGAAGTCCCTAAAGAAGAGTTCAGACGACCCTAAAAAGCCTTTTGCTAAAAGTAGTGCAGCTTCGAAATTCACTAAAAAAGCAAATTCTAGCGGTGGATTCTCAAAACCTGGTGCTAAGAAAAGTGGTTTTGGAGATGCTGCAAAATCAGGAGTTAAAAGCGGTGGATGGTTCTCAAAATCAAACACTAAAAGAGGTGAAGGCGGCTCAGCGGCTAAACCAAAAGCACAAAGAGCTCACAAAAAAAATTGGTAATTTTTATAAAACCCTTTTAAGTTACAGATTTTATTTGTAGCTTTAGGGGTATATTGTTTAAATAAAATGGAAAATTTCGGATTATACGTTATAATAACAAAACCAACATTAAGCTATAAAGAAATTGCAGAAATATGTGTTGAGAAAGGTGTTAAGATGCTTCAACTTAGAGAAAAGCACCTTAACGACAAAGAACTTTTAGAGGTTGCTCGTGAAATTGTAGCAATCACTAAAGGTACAGAAACTAACTTTATAGTAAATGACAGAGTTGATATAGCTCTACTTAGTGATGCTGACGGAGTACACCTTGGACAAGATGATTTATCTATTGAGGATGCACGTAAGATATTGGGTAATGACAAAATAATAGGTCTTTCAACTCACTCTATAGCACAGGCTAAAGAAGCATTGACTTTCAAGCCTGACTACATTGGTTTTGGACCTATATATGCGACTCCTACAAAAGAAATAGCAGATCCTGTTGTTGGAACACAGCTACTAAATGAAGTTATGAAATTTGCAGATGTTCCTGTTGTTGCAATTGGTGGCATAGACGAAACCAACATAGAAACTGTTATTAATGCAGGTGCTAAAAATGTTTGCGCAGTTCGCTTCCTAATGAGTACTAGCGAATTGGCATCGAGAATAGATTGTTTAAAAGGAATTTAAATGTAGGTAAGTTCCTTTAAGAAACAAATAGTTTCATAGGAGACTTCGCAAATGTTGTTTGTGAAGTCTCTTCTGAAACAAACTCTCATAAAATTATTTACTAATTAATTTTATATAATGACAGGATTATTCTTAATTGCACTAATAAAATACCTATGTGTAAGTTGTTTACTCTGGGTAATTTACATCTTTCTTTTTAGAAATAAAGCCTCTTTTCTATCTCAGCGGCTTTATCTACTTTTGTACCCTATCATTGCTGTAATAGCAGCTACTATCTCAATAAAAGCAATAAATATAACCCAAGAAAACACCTTAGGCAAAGTAATCACTAAGACTCAAGAAATATCTGAAAGTTTTAATGTTGAAAATCACTTTGAACGTACAGATAATCTACCCATAACAAATGTTGTAATAGAGGAAAGCGGTATTTTTATTGACACATTCACTATACTACTAGCAATCTGGTGCATCGTTATGCTATATATGTCTATACGTTATATATTTGGTGTAAATTATATACTAAAAATCCGTAATAGGTCTACAAAAGAAATAATACACAAATACTCTCTTTTCAAAAGTATACTTATTGAAACTCCTTTCTCTTTTTTCAAATCCATATTTATTAACGAAATCGAAGACCAAGAGAAATACGACCTAATAATAAAGCATGAAGTAGCCCACATCAAAAAGTTACATTACTTAGATAAACTAATCTCACAAATATATATCACCCTATCATGGTTTAACCCTATCGTATGGAAAATACGTAGAGAGTTAGAGTATATTCATGAGTTTGAAGCTGACTACAATGTGCTAAATGGCGATTGTGACAAGAAAAAATACAAACAGTTTATTTACGAAGAAATCCTACACGACCTTCCTGCTGTGACAAATGGATTTAACGGTTCTTTAGTGAAAGAACGTTTCCTACAAATGAGAAATAACTACAAAACTCGTTACAAGAAACTCCGTAATATACTTACCTTCCCTGCTGTGGCACTAATCTTAACATTAACTTCTTTTACCTATGTCAAAGGAGATGTTATAGTGAGCAACACAGACAATTTTATCTCAAAAATAGATAACGTGATAAGTTTGTCGGAGAGTTTTACTTTTGACTGGTATGACAACAGTCAACTATCTAAAGAATGCATAGTAAATGATTCTATAGATACTAAAGAAGACCCTAAAAGTCAGTATAATTATTACTATATATAGACAACGACCAATTTTCACGTGTGCTGAATTCAACCTGCAAATGCAACTGAATTCATATTTATAATTTGTTTAAATTTTTCATTTGGTGTGAGGTATCCGAGTCTTTTACGAGGACGATTATT
>JAWXTP010000087.1:0-12456 GCA_044433415.1 Rikenellaceae bacterium | reverse complement strand
ACTATCTTAAAGGCGACACTGCCCCTGAATGGATGGAAAAAGGCGTACCTGCTGTTAATAAGTTTTAGTAACTAAATAATTATCCCTTAAAAGGCTGAGTAAGACTAAATAACCCTATAATCTAGAATTATTTAGTCTTACTCAGCCTTTTAAGTTTTTACGAATTTTCTTATTTAGCTTGCATCATAGAAATAAAAGTATTATTTTTGTACATAATAGTTTACATTTTTATTTACATAAAACTTTATATTATGATACTTGTAACAGTAACAGAATTTAGAAATAACCTCAGTAAATATCTTGAACTTGCATTTAGGGAAAAGGTTGCCTTAAAAAGTAAGAATGGTATCATTGAACTTAATCCAAGCACAGAAATTAGGCTTAATCCAAGCCCAAGTAATGATTCATGGTTTGACAATCAAGCTAATGTAGAAGAACTTAATAAACGCATATCCGACATTGACAGTGGTAAAACAGAACTACTTGATTGGGATGAAATGAAAGGTAAATTAGGTCTATGAGTTACAAAATAAATGTTGATCCAAAAGTTCTTGAGGATATAGACCGCCACACAAAAGCTGGGAATAAAAAACTAGCAACAAAAACTATTAAGAGAAGTTCTAGAAACTGGTTTTATTCGATTTCGAATTTTAAAGTTTTAGATTTGGAGTTTTATAAATACAGGCGTGGTGGTTCCCACGGCGTATTTATAAAAGTTCAAAGATGAAGCTTTAAAATTTGAAAGCGTTAAAACCCAGTTTCTAGAAGTCCTCTTAAATTCATAGAAGAACTTCGCGATCAGCCTCGTAGTGGAACAGGTAAACCTGAGCAATTAAAAGGATATACTGATCGTGAGATATGGTCTCGTCGTATAGATTCGAAACATAGACTAATTTATCAAATCAAAGAACAAGAGTTAATTGTAATTGCTATCTCTGCTTTTGGGCATTACGGTAATAAATAGTGCAAAACAATTATTACAATAAAAAATAGAATATGATTCTAGAGACATTTATTTTAAAAACAATGTCTACAATATACTGCAAATTCAAATAATTGCAGTATATTTGTGACAAACATATTTACTATGAATGAGAAAATAAAAGAGCTATTTACTACCAACGGAGGTTACTTAACTACAATGATGAGCCACACTGGCCATTAAAACAAGCTAACCAAATTGACTTCCAAACAAGAATGTCACAATTCTTCCATCACTATCTTAAAGGCGACACTGCCCCTGAATGGATGGAAAAAGGCGTACCTGCTGTTAATAAGTTTTAGTAACTAAATAATTATCCCTTAAAAGGCTGAGTAAGACTAAATAATCCTATAATCTAGAATTATTTAGTCTTACTCAGCCTTTTACAATTAGATTAACTTAAGTTTTAATTAACTACAACGCAACCACTTACAATATTATTGAAAAACAACAACAACTATATAGTACAACATATAAAAAAAAATACTTATATTTGTAGAATAATAAATGATTGAGGACTACCAAATTAAGGATAAATAAACATCCAAAAGCAAGCACTTACATTGTCACATTTTAAAAAATATATCATGAAAACATTATTTTACCTTTTATTTATTTTAGTTTCCTTTGTATCTTGTGAGAAAAACAAATGGTTACCAGGTTTTGAAGTAGAGAAATATTTATACATTCTAATTGAGGATGGTGAAGAAAATAATCTATTAGAGACTGAAATTAGCGAAGGAAACGTAAGAGTTGGTTTCTCAACATCTGATGAATTTGAAAAATTTTATTCTGCAACCTACACAGAGCATTGTATTGTTGATACTTTAGGAATGAAATTACTAAAGATGACTCCAATTCCAGAATCAAATACATTTATAACTACATTTGTAAAATTTGGAAATTACGAAACAGACACTATAACATGGTCTGAATCATCTAGAGGTAGCTATGTTATAGGTAAAGCATGGTACAATGGCGAATTAGTTTATGATGAAGAAAACCTAACAGCTATACAACAGGAAACTTCCCTACATGTAATCGAGGTAACAAAGTAATCTAGTTGTTCACTACATGATTTTAAGGGAGCTTCAATAGCAGTTTTAATTAGAGCAGGCGATTAAATAGTGTCTAACAACAAACAAGGTTCAATCTAGAATAAATGTTTGATAACGAGACGACCTATTGTAGGGGCAGCCTTTATGCCTGCCCATGTGTACGGCACTCGTTGCCGTACCAATTTATTATATAAATGAATCTCCCACGGCGACGAGTGCCTTATATTAAGGGCAGGCATAAAGGCTGCCCCTACAAAACCCCCGTCATGCCAACTACCATTTTGGCTAAAATACAACATGTTTGTCGTTATCAATTATTAATAATTGTCCCATCTTCAGTGATACCTTCAACATTAATTTTCAGCTTTGTAACTTTGCCATTATTATAGAAATTCACTTTTGTCTTACCATCACTTCCTATTTCAAGTGCTGGATTCCAATATAGGGTTCTGCGGTAATCATCTATTTTTGGTAAAACAGCATAATCAGGCTGATAAAACTCTTTTGGAGTACTATAACCTTCAATTACAGTCTTCCTTACTCCTTTACCTGCTTCTGCTTGAATTTCTTTATCTGGATAAGTTTCCAAAAATACAACACAGCCTATGTTTTCTGCAATTTGTGATGAACTCATAGCAGAGCATGAAACATAATCTCTCCTTGCTGCAAAACTTTCATTAATACACATTGATTTTATTGCTTCTAATCTATAATTTTTATACCTAAAGTAGCTAAACTCTTCCCATTCTACTACATTGTAATCGATTACAAACAATACAATCTTACCTTTATATCTAAAAAATTCACGCCCATTATTAATAAATGTAGAGAAATTGGGATTTGTGCTTTCTAATAATGCATGTATATTATCACCAATATACTTACCGCTATCTTTTATCTCATCAATCACTGTAAGAGTGTCATAGTATGCTACAGAAGTAGCCTTGTTTTTATATATATCACTTGCTTGACTTCTCTTTTTTGATTTAACTACCACTTCTTCAGCATCTATAACTTTACGTATATCAGCATCTTTTATCAAAGAATTATTAAGAGCCGAAAGATATTCTTTCATATCAAACTCTTCTTCGTTTGATGTATCACCCAAAGAATTATCATCATTCTTCTCAGTTACAACTGTACTTATCTGCATATCTACTAATCTATACCCCTGAGGCTTAGGACTAAAGTTTCTATCAAATATAATCCTATGATCTTTTTTCTTACCATTCTCAGAAACACTCATTATCAAATTCCACTTTCCATAAATATTATTGTATGAAACGGAAAACCTACCCAAACTATCAGTTTCATACAAACTACAATTTGGCTGTTTGTAAGTTTCAGAATCTTCTTGTCCAGATTTTACCATAAAAGAAGACAACTGCACATTAGGCTTAGGCTTTTCTTTCACTAAAGAAATGACTTTCCCTTGTAATTCTATGCCCTGCTCTGGAAAGTATTTCACATCAAAAGACTGGGACACAGCTCTTTTAATATCATACCTACGCCATCCCTGCACCATAAGCAACTGATCCAACGCAATGCTATGTTCTTTGTCGTCAGATTCAAAATAATAGGCTGGCTTATGAACATATCCTTTTATTTCTGATACTAGTAATAAGTCAGTAAAAATATTACTACTTACTTCTACTTCATTTTCACCATCTCTTACTGATACTGACAATAACAAACCTTTAGATGCTATTTCTAAACTATCACTTATCGAAAAAGCAAGTTCTACAGGTTCATACGGTATAAAGACGTTTTCTTGTAGAATCTGACCATATTCGTAAATATGATTTGTCAGTTGTGAGTTCATACCTCAAATTTCCATCCCAATCATATATATGAATCTTATTAAAATTTGGCATCTTTGAACCATAGCTATCATTCCACTGCTCCTTTCCCCAATACGTGGCGTAAATAAAATCACTATCCGCATGTACGTGATTATAAAACACCTTAGACAACTTTGTGCTTGTTAAAAGATATGAAAAATCATAGCTTGCATCTAATCTATATCCTGTTATATCGCCCCTCTTTGTATCTAAGATATTAATTTGAGGAAGATATTTCATGACACTAACTATTTTTGAACCATCAGGATGAATTGCATTCCAAGAATAAAAAGGATCAGGTGTTTCACCCGTGTACTCCATTTCATCGTTGATGTAAATAGGATAATCTTTCACTAACTTATTTTGAGAAATTGTACGCATTTGACAATATGGCGTTGTGATTTTATTACGACTGATATCATCACTTGGCTTGCACAAAAGCATCATATCCTCACTAAGACGGAATAAAGAAAATACACGATTATTCTTGCATTCTAATACTTTATCATAAATCGTTTTACCCGAACAAACAGACTTTGTTATATTCCAAACAAAGAGCTTGTCCTCATTTGCCGCATGTAAAAGTGCCATTAAATCATCATTTGCTTTATACAATTGAAAAATACAACCTAATGACACAGATTCATTTGAACCATGCCCTTTACCACAGAAACTACCTAAGTTTTTACCAGTATCCACATTAAAGACACTATAGTGAGCATCTGCTAAATATGGAGTCCAGCAAATTAACAAAGAATCACTTACTGCAATGATTCCTGAAAACGCTCCATCTAATGCTATAGCCTGGCTTGTGACTTCTTTTTTTATCGTATTATTAACTTTGACCGTCTTTATCTTACCATTAAAATAATCATTGTCAACATTATTGTTACAAGAGGCAAAAATAGTAGCTAGTATTAATATTGCACAGAATTTTTTCATATTTAAGTTTTTTACAATGTTTTCGTATTACAGGAGAGTATTAAGAAACATTTCGTTTAACTATTAGGTTCACTATCCTCAACATCACAAAGGTAATAAAATTATATTTAATATAAACTATTTTAGGAACTATTTTTCAGTTTACGCGTAAAATTAAAGTTTTCTTGATAAAAATGTGCACACTTTACGAAAACCTAGCTATTGTTTAGACTAAATTTTATTAACGTCGATAATAGTTAATGATTAAGAGAGACAAACGTAAAAATATGTTGGAAAAGTTGCTAGAGAATCATTAGGGTCTGAAGGTCAACAAGGAAGGGTCAGAAGGAGAGCGACAAGCGACTAAGTATTATGCTTTATTTAGTCGTTTATTGCTATTACTAATCTTCAACGAACAAAACCATCCTCACCGTACCAACCAATCAATAATAGAAACAATATTTATATCACGGTCACTTTCCGTAACATTACGTGTTTCATTAACCGTTATCAAAGTTAAGCGATTACAACGCAATTCAGTAGCTCCTTTAACAAGCGCGGAAACCTCACGTTTATATGTTTTTAAAGAAGATATATCATAAGACACTTGTATTAATTCTAGGACTCTATTACCTTCACAAACTACAAAATCTATTTCATAACCTTTACGATAGAAGTACACATCCTGAAAAAGTGGTTTAGTACGTCTAAGCAGTTCTATATATACGAGATTTTCCAATCTCCAACCGAGATTTTTACCTATTAAACTATCTTCCCTATCTGCAACAAAAGCTAAGTCTACGACATAAGATTTTTCATTTCTTATACGCTCCATACTTTTATAAGAAAATTTATTAACACTTAACAATAAAAAGGCTTGCTTAAGATAAGAAACATAATTTTCAGCAGTATGTGATGAACCTAAACCAAATTGCTCAGCAAGCTCTTTATACACAATTTCCTGTCCGAAATTATCTATAAGGTAGTTAGCAATCATTCTCAGCGATTCAACGTATTTAATTTTGAAACGCCGTTGTATATCTCGTTTAACAATAGAATCTAACAATCCCTGTACATAAGCTCTACGATTCCTAACATTAAACAACTCTGGGAAACCACCATGTATCATATAGTCCATGAAAGCTGTTTTTTTGATACCCATACCTTTAGTAGATATATCACGAATATCTATATCTTTATATTCACAATATTCTGCAAATGAGAAAGGGAACAACTCAATTTTATTGTATCTACCTGTTAAGTGAGTTGCTAATTCACTACTCAGCAATTTAGCATTTGATCCCGTAATAAAAAGTCTAACACCTTGACGTAATAGCCTATTTACAAACAGGAACCATTCATTAACATTTTGAATCTCGTCCAAAAACAGATACCTAAAATCACCATACTCCATATATAGAGCTTCTAACAGTGTGTTAAGATCTTCTGTCTCTAGTTTATACAGACGCTCATCATCAAAATTCAGATACGCATAATTAACATTATGTTTGTTTAACACCTTATGACATATAGTGGATTTACCGCTTCGGCGAACGCCAATAACGATTTGAGCTAGAGGACTATCCAACTCAAACAATACTTCTTCTTTTCTTTCGCACAAAGGTTTTGAATGTATTAACCTAAGTTCCTGCTTCTGATCAGATACAATCTGCAAAAATTGATTCATTTCCATACAGCATATATTTTTATTACTGCAAAGATAAGCATTTTTCTTGCTAAACTGCACTATTTCACTGTTTTTTATATCACCAACTGCAATAAATAAGCAGTTTTTGACTCTTAAACTGCAATAAATACGGAGTTTTTGACTCCTTTACTGCAATAAATACAACTTTTTTGACTCTTAGACTGCAATAACTCATGCAAACATCTTGCATTTACGAGGAAAATTACTACTCTATTATTCTTCCATATAAAGCTGAAATTTCATTCTTGCAACTTCCTTATCTTCTAAAAAGGTTATAAGTTCCCATTCCCCACATTTATCTTCTAAAGGTAGCCAAACAGTGTCCCCTAGGAAGAATCGCCATTCATTAGAGTTTATAGGGTAGTTCTAGAAACTGGTTTTATTCGATTTCGAATTTTAAAGTTTTAGATTTGGAGTTTTATAAATACAGGCGTGGTGGTTCCCACAGCGTATTTATAAAAGTTCAAAGATGAGACTTTAAAATTCGAAAGCGTTAAAACCCAGTTTTTAGAAGTTCCCTATAATAACCTCACCTGTAAAATCAGGGTGCACATCACCGTTCTCATCACAGAAGGGTGGATGTTTCATAATAAAAGATATAGTTTGCCCTTTAGCTCTACGGAACAGCAAGGTGTAGCCAAACTCTACATCTAGCGTTACAGGGATTTCCTGAGTATGTTTTATGATTTTTGGTAAGTTTTTTGATGCCCTATCCCATGCCGTATAAATACCATAACTTACCATTTTTATCTCTACTTTCTTTTTTGCCATTCTTGTAACTATAGTGGACTTTTAGAAAAAATTAACGTAATTTAAAGTCGTCACCAAGATACACACGTCTTACCATTTCATCTTCGGCAAGTTCCTTAGCAGTACCAACCTTTAATATCTCACCTTGATATAGAAGATAAGTTCTATCTGTAATATCCAGTGTTTCATGTACATTATGGTCAGTAATAATAACTCCGATATTATTTTCTTTCAGCGATCGTACTATAGACTTAATCTCACCTACAGCGATAGGGTCTACACCTGCAAAAGGCTCATCTAACAAGATAAACTTAGGATTTATAGATACGGCTCTAGCTATCTCCGTACGGCGACGTTCACCACCTGAAAGCTGAATACCAAGATTTTTGCGAACATGCTGCAAGCTAAACTCATTAATCAAATATTCTAAGCGTTCTTTCTGGTATTCTTTAGAATAGTCTGTCATTTCAAGTACAGCTTTTATATTTTGCTCAACTGTCAAACGTCTAAATACAGAAGCCTCTTGTGCAAGATAACCAACTCCTAGCTGAGCTCGTTTATAAACAGGGGTATTAGTAATCTCTACATCATCTAAGAATATCTTACCGTTATTAGGTTGGATAAGTCCCACAGTCATATAGAAAGTAGTTGTTTTCCCTGCTCCATTAGGACCAAGAAGACCAACTATCTCACCTTGTTCTACTTCTATAGATACGTGATTTACAACAGTTCTTTTATTATAAATCTTTACTAAGTCTTGTGTATATAGCTTCATAAAAAAATGTTTTTAATTGTTCAATAAAAATCCCCCAAGTCTCGAAACGAAACCCAAACCTACCTAAACTACGCCTTCTTTGAGTATCTGGTGTATATGTACAATACCTCTGTAGGTTTTGTTATCATCAGTAACTATAAGTTGAGTAATTTTTTTATTCTCCATAATTGAAAACGCTTTTACAGCGAGTTCATCAATGTTTACACATTTTGGATTTTTACTCATTATATCTTTAGCTGTAACTTGCGAAAGGTCTCTTTTGCTTTGTAGCATACGACGTAGGTCACCATCAGTTATTATACCTAACAACTTTTGTTCACTATTAAGTACCACTGTAGCCCCTAACATCTTAGAAGAAATCTCAATAATTACTTCATCTATTGTAGCATTTTCCATTACTGAAGGGTTACTATCCTCAGAAAGCACATCTCTAACACGAGTGTAAAGGCGCTTACCTAGTGCACCACCAGGATGTACCACAGCAAAATCATTAGCTGAGAACCCTCTCATTTTCAGAAGAGTCATAGCTAGAGCATCACCCATTACTAGCTGAGCTGTAGTACTAGAGGTAGGTGCTAAATTATTAGGACATGCTTCAACATCTACTGTTGTATTTATAACATAATCAGAAGACTCTGCTAAGAAAGATTTAAGGTTACCAACAAAGGCCACAACAACATTTTTCTTTCCTAGGTTACGAATTAAAGGAATCAACACATTTATCTCAGGGGTATTACCGCTTTTAGATATACATATCACGGTATCATTCTCTTGAATCATACCTAAATCTCCATGTATAGCATCAGCGCCGTGCATAAATATAGAAGGAGTACCTGTAGAGTTTAATGTAGCTACTATCTTAGATGCGATAATAGCACTTTTACCTATACCAGTTATCACAACACGACCTTTAGAGTTTAAAATCAACGTTGCAACTTCTATAAAATCCTCATCTACAAATGAGATAAGGTTAGTAATCGCATCACGTTCTACGGTAATAATTTGCTGAGCAAAGTGTTTAATTTGTTCTTTATTCACTATTCTTATAATTTTTATACGTGCAAATATAACGATTTTTTATGACAGATATTCTATATCTTCAAAAAAAGAGCCTAAATCACTCTTTAGTCGCTCGTCGCGACCCTAGACATTGGGACAATTGGGACATCGGGATATTGGGACATGACAAGCGTGGAAATATTTCACAAAAATTTTCTAGCAATCTTTAGACCCAGTTTGACCCTGCCTGACTCAGCTTGATCCTGACAACTATTTTGTAAAAAACCCATGCAGCATTAAGCTGCATGGGTTTTAACATAACGTCCACGATTGTCCGCTTTTTCCAAGAATAATTATTAGGAAAAGCCTTCACGGGATTACCGACACATTATTTCCATTCCAGAGAGTAGTCGCCTCCACCAAATATAGAGTAATAAGGGTTTTGGTAAAGTACTGCTGAATCCCAGTTAGTACTACCATCCTCATTATTGCTAGTTGTGATAAGAATCTCGTCAGCAGGAATAGCTGTTAAGTAACGAGGTACTTGCCAGTTGTAACCATCATATAGAGAGTGAGTAGAAACAATTCTATAAGGACGAATATAATCACTTTCACTTTCAGGACTGATAGCAGTAAAACTTACGATTAACTCACCATTATCATTATAGTACTCTGAGTTATTGCGAAGGTCACCACCCCAGAAGTTACAACCTTCAGGAATGTAGTTCTCAACTTGATCAAGGGCTCTCCAACGCTTAAGGTCATTCCAACGGAAACCTTCAGCCATTAACTCAATACGACGCTCACGACGAATGTTGTAAAGTGTAGCATCAATCACAGAACCTGCTGAATATTTAGCCCAGTCAACCTCTTTGCTCATATCTGTAGCAGCGATAGTTTCGTCTATAGAACCAGTAATACCAGCACGCGCACGAAGTGCATTCCAGTAAGTAATACAGTTAGCATCTAAAGAGTTATTTTTCATGTAGTAAGCCTCCATATAGTTAAGGTAAGCCTCAGCAGCTCTAAAGATTACGAAACCAGCATAAGATTTAGCATTAGCAGTTTCTCTAAAGATACCACCATGATCATCAATGTGGTAACTATATGTTTTACGATTACGGTAACCTGTAACGTCTTTAATTTTAGTATTTGTATCAAAAAGGTCTGGAGCATTGAAGTAAGTAACAGTGTTACCTTCTTCTAAGTCTACTTCACTAAAAGTCCAGTAAGGACTAGAGTTACCAAACATAAATAATTGAAGACGCTCGTCACGGTTTTTCTTAACATCATCTATACTAAGGTCACCTTGGTATTCAGCTTGACCTTGTGCAGAATAGATAGGAAAACCACCTTTAGTAAGGTAAGTTTCTACAGCATCTTTTGTGAAACCACAACCACCACCAGCACGAATATAAGAAGAAGCAGTGTGATATAGGTTAAAATCAGCACTATAATCTTTCCACATAAGAACCTCATCATAAACTGAAGGATCATTTACAGCAAACATCTCAAAATAGTCATTCCAACCGTTAGCAACACCATTAGATGGTTCGATAACACCTGAGTTAGGAGTTAAAGTTACGTTGCTAGCAACTTGCTCAGCAGCCGAGATAGCTTCACCTAAGAAAAACTCAACTTCTTTTTCGATAGTTGTTGTTCCGTTAGGGATATTAAACTCTGGATAATAAACATAACCTTTACCTTCACCTGGCCAACCTGGACCTCCTGGTACGAAAGCTGTACCCGCGTGATATTTTAACCAAGTAGCTTCAAATAAAGCTACACGTGATTTGAATAATAAAGCAACATCTTTAGTGATACGGTTTTTGCTATGGAAGTTATCAAATAACATATCAATAGCTTTATCTAGGTCACTAAGAATGAAACGAGCTACCTCATTACGAGGGAAACGTCTTTCTGCTTGTACAAGAGTCTCTAGTTCGTCAGGTAGAACTTCTGTGATAATAGGATGGTCACCAAAAGATATCAATCTATTGAAATATTGCTGAGCTCTTATGAAGTACATCTCACCTAGGTAGTGATCAACTGTTGTTGATGGATCTAATTTACCTTCTGCCAAACGCTCTTCTACTTTTTCAAAGAAATAGTTAGCATTACGAATAGTTGTGAAAGTCCAACCACCTGAAGCAGGTGTAGTATATACATTCTCTTTCCAATATGTTTGAGGATTCACAGCTGACGAAACTAGGTTATCTGAGCCATATTCAGAGAAAGGACCAGGACCAGTATGGTAGTCATACGCATAAGGTGAAGAGAATGAGTATCTAGCAATAGTATAAGCTGCTAAGTCAGACTCTGTAGAAAAGTAATCTGCATCTGTTAATTCATCAAGTGGAGTCATATTTAGGTAGTTGTTACAAGAACTAACCGCCACAACACTTGACAATAGACTTAAGCCTAAGAAATATTTTTTTATATTTAATCTCATCTTTATAAGTATTAGAAGTTAATATTTACCCCAAGAGACAAAGTTCTTGAAAGTGGATAGATTTTACCTTGACCACCTGAACCATAAATAGCTTCTGGATCGTACATAGATGCCATAGGTGTAAATGTTAATAAGTTATCTGCTGAGAAGTAGAATCTTAAAGAAGAAATACCTATTTTCTCTAGGTTAGCTTCTGATAAAGAATAACCAACTTGTATGTTTTTCAAACGTACATAAGCAGCATTTTGTAAATATCTAGTTTGTGTCTTTTGGTTTTGAGCATAGCTATCAAATGTAGGAGCTGCATAGTATGCATCATAGTTAGCACCTAATGCATGAGCGTCATCTCTCCAGAAGTCCATGTGTTCTTCAAAACACATTGATTGTTGAAAGTTAGTCCACACACCATAGAAGAACTGAGTTCCTGCTGCATAGTCACGCTTACCTACACCTTGCCAGTACATGCTTAGGTCAAACCATTTGTATTTACAATCTAAAGTAAGACCAAAACGGTATCTAGATGTGCTGTTACCAATGATTTGGTAGTCGCCTGAATCAGCTAAAGTACCTTCACCTGTAGAAACTTCACCATCACCGTCAATATCACGATACATGATATCACCAGCTCCGAAGTTAGAACCTAGTGAAGTTTGTTTAGTTGTTGCAAGGTGAGCTTGCATTTCTGCTTCACTTTGTGCGATACCTATAGTTTCATAACCCCAAATTTCACCTACTTTACGACCTACATACCAGTTGCTGATAGAGTTAGTAAAGTTGTTGTATTTTGTTACTACTTGTTGAGCATCAGAAACATTAGCTCTTACACCATAAGAGAAGTCTCCGATTTTATCTCTCCATGATAGCTCTAGTTCCCAACCGTAAGATTTCATCTCAGCGTTGTTTGTATCAGGAACGTCAGTACCAAGAGTTAAAGGAAGGTCGTCAGAAGGTCCAATCATATCAGAAGTGA
>JAWXTP010000086.1:0-12800 GCA_044433415.1 Rikenellaceae bacterium | reverse complement strand
TTTGGTTATCATTACCAAATTGTTTAACCTCTAAACCACCTTCGAAAGAAGTATTTAACGCTTCACGAACTTCATCAGTAGTAACAGTTTTATCAAAACGTACTACATAAGCACGACCACCTGAGAAATCAACACCTAAACTAAGACCTCTAGCAAATAAAGAGATGATAGTAATAAGAATTAATACAGAAGAAACAATATAAGTTTTGTTTCTAGCACCAATAAAGTCAATTTTAGACTTAGTAAGGAAGTTTTCAGTAACTTTATTAGAGAACTTAACATTTACCTTACGTTTTACCATAGCTAAGAACACTAGACGAGTGATAAATATCGCACAGAATAAAGATGTGATAATACCAATGATAAGTGTTGTGGCGAAACCTTGAACAGGACCTGTACCGAACATAAATAATACGATACCTGTGATAAGTGTTGTAGCATTACCGTCAATGATAGCTGAGTAAGCATTTTTGAAACCATCAGCGATAGATAAGCTAAGACCTTTGCCTGCACGAACCTCTTCTTTGATACGCTCATAGATGATAACATTCGCATCCACGGCCATACCCATAGTAAGAACGATACCAGCGATACCAGGAAGTGTTAATACAGCTCCGAAAGATGCTAACACACCAAATAAGAAGAAAAGGTTAGCTATTAAAGCAATATTTGCTACGAAACCTGCTGTATTGTAGTAAGCAATCATATAAAGAAGAACCAATGCAAAAGCAAGGATGAAAGACATAACACCTGTTTCGATAGATTCTTGACCTAAAGTAGGACCAACGATAGCCTCTTGAACGATACGAGCTGGAGCAGGTAGTTTACCTGACTTAAGCACGATAGCAAGGTCATTAGCTTCATTGTAAGTAAAGTTACCTGTGATACTAGAGCGACCACCTGTAATTTCACCATTAACATTAGGAGCAGAATATACAAAACCATCAAGAACGATAGCGATACAGTTGTTAATATTGTCTGCTGTCATACGAGCCCATGTTTTAGCACCTACAGCATTCATAATCATAGTAACCTCAGAAGCAGCTCCACCAGTTTGTGAGTAGTCAGCACGTGCATCAGCAACAGCAGAACCATCTAAAGGTGCAACACCATTTTTAGTGTTAGCTTTAATAGCATAAAGCTCATACATCTCATAAACACCTGGTTTTACACTCCACATAAATTTAACATCACGAGGGAAGATAGATTTCACTTGTGGCATTGCTAAGTAAGAATTTACTTTTGCAGTATCAGCAACTTGTGAAACACCTATAACAGCACCTCCATAAAGAGAACCTGTTGTTTGATCTTGCATAGGAGCTAAAACAGAGAATAAAGGGTATAATTTTTGTATTTGAGCTTCTGTCATTACGCTATCAGCTTGTGCTACATCTACAGTATCTGAACCACCTAATACTTCTGTTAAGCGTTGGTTAGCTTGTTGAAGGTAACCAAAAATCTCAGCATTTTTATAAGTAGACCAAAACTCTAAAGAAGCAGAACCTTGAAGAAGTTTACGTACACGTTCTGGTTCTTTAATACCTGGAAGCTCTACAAGGATGCGACCTGTATTTTCAAGACGTTGAATGTTAGGTTGAGTAACACCAAAACGGTCAATACGGTTTCTAATTACGTTAAATGAGTTTGCGATAGCATCGTCAACTTGACCTCTTAGCACTGCAATAACTTGTGCGTTAGTCATGTTGTTTTGAACAACTTCACGCAAGTCCATAGTTCCGAAAATGCTAACTAAAGAACCTCCATTAGATAACTTTTCGTAAGATTTTGAAAATTCAGAAATAAAATCATCAGCACCTGCAACTTGTGCTGCACGAGCTTCAGCTAATGCTTGATTAAAAGCTGGATCTTGATTGTTACCTGAAAGTGCTTTAAGAATTTCTGCTTCAGAAATCTCTAACATCACATTCATACCACCTTTTAAGTCAAGACCTAAATTAATTTCTCGGTTCTTAACATCATTGTAAGTAAATTCCGTAATTCCTAGGTTGTAAACAACCTCATTCTTCATTGAATCTAAGTAAAACTGTTCTAAGTCTGGGTTGCCTGCAGCATACTCAGAAGCCTTACGCTCAATGTTTTTAGAAACGAACGTAAACGAAAGCTGATATACACAAGCTAACGTCAGCACGATTGCTAAAAATTTTAGTGCACCTTTGTTTTGCATTTTGTAAAAAAACTTAATTATTTATACTAATTTTAATATATTATACTTCTTCAAATACTATATAAGACCATAATACGCAATAAGTTATAGTCCTAAAGACTGCTTATTTAACGCATATAATCCCGCATAATAACTTGCAAATATACTTTTTTTATTTACTTTTACAACAAAAAAATAGATTATTTTTATATTTTATACTACTTTAAGTAACTTTTGTAATTTAAACCTCTACTCTTTTAAATATGCCAATCTACCCCACAATTACAGATTATTTAAACACTTTTGAAAGTAACATTTGTGTTAAAAACCTTAACATCACTTTTATCAAAGATAAAAACGGTAGAATTATTTACTTCACGGGACACAACTCTCTTATTACTAAAGTTACAATCAACAATGTAACCTACGCATTAAAACTTTACACTTCATACAACAAATATAGGGAAGAGTACTTCAATAAGCTCAAAACATATATTACAGAACAAAGAATTAGCAACTTACCAAAATTTGACTTCATACGTGATGGGGTTAGCATATACGTAAATGATAATTTTCACACCTTTCCTATTTTAATTACAGAATGGGTAGAAGGGGAGACCTTAGATGAAGTAATAAAAAATTTATGTTACCTAGGCGATAAGAAAAAATTATACAACTTAACAAATATGTTTATTGAGTTTTCTAAAAACTTAGTAAATTCTAAACATACACATATAGACCTAAAACCCAGTAACATTATAGTAACAAAAACTGGAGAACTAAAACTTATAGACTTAGACGCTCTTTACATACCAGGCTATATGCCTGAGCAAGTACATGAACAAGGTACAGCGTGGTACCGTCACCCCAATCGCAAAGAGCACACCTATGCGAAATATTTACATGACTACCCTATCTTAGTAATTTTAGTATCTCTTTTAACTCTAGAGAACTGCCCTGAGCTATATGAGCTTCACACCAATGGTGAAAACATATTATTATCACCTTTAGATATATTAAGAAATAGAGATTCTGCCTTTCATGCTATTAAAAGATATTTTAATGATACCATATATAACACGCTAATAAACAAATTAACTACTACTGATATAAAAATTAATCACATCGAGAATACTATACCTATAATACAGTATATAAGACTTAAATGTTTTGATAGTGAAATAAACGACACCATACTCTCATACTTTGAAGAATACGTACACATTAACGAAGATATGTACGGATTAAAATATTGTGACTTATGGGGATTTGTATCAAAAAGCGGAAAGATAATAACTCCATTTATGTTTTCTAAAATTAATCGTGCTTCCGAAGATAAAATTGTACTACTAAAAAACAATTTATGGCATATATTCACGTTAAATTTTACATTAATATCTACTTTTGAAGCCGAGGATGCAACATATTTCAAAAATGAGCTATTACCAATAAAACAAAATGGGGAGTGGAATTACATTGAAATTTAGGGGAGTTCTAATAATTGGTTTTATTAGATTTCGAATTTTACCTTTAAAAACTTTAAAAAACAACAAAAAAAACATACCTTTGTAATGAATTTAGGGAACTTCTAAATCTAAAATCGAATAAAATCAATTATTAGAACTCCCCTTAAAAAACGTCAAATAATATTTAACAAATTATATCCATGAAGAAAAATTTACTTTTAAAAACAATTTTTTTTGTATTTATAACAATACTCTATCCCTTGTCTTCTTCTGCTCAATTTACGATTAGAGAAGAAGAAAAAAAAGATATCGTATTAAAAGATGTTGTAGGACCTACTATAACTACAGACTCTACAAATGTAACTCTTAACACTAGTGCTTACGACCGTTACCTAGCAAAAGAAGCTCGTAAAGAGAAAAATACCTTTAGCTTAGTAAACTCCCTTACCATGTCTCAAACTGCCTATGAAAACTGGTCAGCTGGGGGTACTAGCTTCCTAGGTCTTTCACTGAAATCTGTGCTTAGCCACACCTACAAAAGTGAAGATGAGAAATTCTCTATCCTAACAACTTGGGACTTAAAATATGGTATGGCAACTTCTGAATATGAAAATAGCGAAGGGTATGTAAAAAAGAAATTTTCAAAAAATGAAGACCAGATACTTATCACAAACAATATAAACTACGTGATGTCTGGTAAGTTTTATTATGACTTTAACACCTCGATAACTACTCAGTTTGCTAAAACATTCGCCTCAGTAACATCATCAGATTACTCGTCACGATTTTTTGCTCCTGCGACAGTCAATATCGGTCTCGGTTTGTCATACAAGAAAGATGCTAATAGAATAATCACTTTCTCTCCTGTTTCTGGGAACTTAGTATTTGTCCTTGACGACTCCTTAGCTAATAACGGAACTTATGGTGATATAGGCAAAAAATTCATCCCTGATATCGGTATGAATACGAAAATAAACTGGCTTCAAGTGCTAGCTAAAGATAAAACTTCTGGCGAAACAATGCTTTCCTATAAAGTATTGGCAGAAGTATTCTACGACTATAGAACAACACCTACTTTAAACTGGGTGAATACTATAAATCTAAAAGTGTTTGAGTATATAACTGTGAATTTCGCTTGGACCTTGAAATTCGACTCTTCTATAGCTCCACAGACAGGGTGTACTTCCTTCTGGCAGTTTAATGATGTCTTGAGCGTCGGTGCTGCATACACCTTCAAAAATAAGTAAGTTAGTGGACACGTCGGTAGCTTTGGGAAGGCTTTTCCCAATAACGGCTCATATTTGCGACCTTTTTGTTTATTTCAATGCTCACAGCCGTCGAGGCTGCTCCGCTTAAAATAAACAAAAACGCCGCAAATCAAGGGAGGCTCTAATAGCTAGGCTTTAAACGATTTCGAATTTTAAAGCATTAGGTTTTGATTTTATAAAATAAGCCATAGCGGCTCCTATGGCGAATTTTATAAAATTAAAAGATGAGGCTTTAAAATTTGAAAGCGTTAAAGCATAGCTGTTAGAGATTCCCTAGACCATTCTTGGAAAAAGCGGACAATCGCGGACGTTATTAACCACTCATGGTAACAAACTTGGGTGCTAGATTATTGGTGATAATAAAAAAGTGGACGATTGATGAATACACCACCATTAATCATTAATCATTAATAAAAATATATAAACTGCTGTTTGCTTTTTGTAAAGATGGCTCAGATTTTTCATTAAAAAAAATGATTTTCAAAATGAAAAATGTGAGCCGTTCTTGAGAAAAGACATGAATAAAATAACAAAAGAATAATAAAATAATAATGGATATTTTAGATAACCTAAATAGTGTACAACGCGAAGCAGCAGCAAATTATAATGGTGCATCGCTTATTGTTGCTGGTGCAGGCTCAGGGAAAACTAGAGTGCTGACTTTCCGTATAGCTTATATGTTAGAACAAGGAGTTGATCCTTCTTCAATTATGGCTCTTACCTTTACGAATAAAGCAGCAAAAGAAATGCGCGAACGTATTAATGCTCAGGTATCAAGCACAAAATCTAGAGGCCTGTGGATGGGTACTTTCCACTCCGTATTTTCACGCATTCTTAGAACCGAAGCTGAATACATAGGATTCACAAACGCTTTCACTATATATGATACTGGTGAATCTAGAACACTTATCAAAAATATAGTCAAAGAATTTAACCTTGATGAAGATAGATATAAACCTAAAGACGTATTTTCTAGGATTTCTAAGATGAAAAATGACCTTATAACTCCTAATATATATGCTCAAAAAAGTGAATTAGTCTCAGAAGATAGAGAATTTCGCAGAGAGCGCTTCGCAGATATATATAAAGAATATATGGTGCGCTGTAAACGCGCTAATGCTATGGATTTTGATGATTTACTTCTTTACACTAATCTATTATTCCGCGATAAACAAGACATTGCAGCTAAATATCAAGAACAGTTTAAATACCTTCTTGTAGATGAGTATCAAGATACAAATGTGTCTCAATACCTTATCGTGAAACGTATATCCGAAAAATACGGTAACGTATGCGTCGTAGGTGACGATGCTCAAAGTATATATTCGTTCCGTGGCGCTAAAATAGAAAATATCTTACGCTTCCAAAACGACTACAAACAAGCTAAAGTATATAAGCTAGAGCAAAACTACCGCTCTACACAAACTATAGTGAACGCTGCAAATAGTGTGATAGCCAAAAATGCTAATCAGATTAAAAAGAATAGTTACTCCGAAAATAATAAAGGTGAACTTATTAACCTTATTCGCAGCTATACAGAAAAAGAAGAAGCAGCTCAGGTAGCAGGGAAAATAGCTCAGAAAATAAAATACGAAAACTGTGAACCTAACGAATTTGCTATACTTTACCGTACCAATGCGCAAAGTCGCCTTTTTGAAGATAGCCTTAGAAACAATAGAATCCCCTATAAAATATATGGTGGCGTTTCGTTCTATCAACGTAAAGAGATAAAAAATGTACTCGCCTATGTGCGCCTTATCGTTAACCAAAACGATGATGAAGCCCTAAGACGTGTCATCAATGTCCCTGCTCGTGGTATTGGTGCTGTAACTATACAGAAAATCGCTGACTGTGCTAAAGAACATAACCTTAGCCTATGGCAAGCACTAGCACAGTTCTCTCCTGAACAAATGCTTATACGTGGTGCAGGCATCATTAAACTTAGAACCTTTGGGGAACTTATACTTGGTCTTCGTGAGAAAACAACAGACTCTAACGCCTATGAAGTAGTACGTGAAATCGTTGAGAGAAGCGGTATACTAGAAGCCTATAAAGCTGAAAAAACTGCTGAAGCTCAGTCTGCCTATGAGAATGTGGAATCTCTAATAAACTCCCTAAAACAAGCTAAAGATGAAGCAGAATCTCAAGGAGAAGAACCTACAGGTATTGTAGAATGGCTTCAAGATGTTGCCCTTATCACAGATATGGATAACGAAAAAGAAGAAGACAACAATAAGGTAACATTAATGACTATACACGCCTCTAAAGGCTTGGAATATAAATATGTATCTATAGTTGGTGTAGAAGAAGGATTATTCCCTTCTCCAAGAACTGCCGAATCTATGGACTCTCTTGAAGAGGAACGTCGTCTATTCTATGTAGCTATAACAAGGGCTATAAGCGAACTAACCGTATCGTTTGCTCTATCGCGCTATCAATGGGGTAAATCCATACAGGTACGCCCTAGCCGCTTCTTAAGAGACGTAGAAAAAAGCTATATAGATTCTCCTCAACTACTAATGATAGATAGAGGCGAAAGTGTAGATGTTGATAATAGTTCTGTATGGCAAAATAAAAACTTCACTTCACGTAATTTTAATGATAAACCTCGTGAAGCTCACCCTCTAAAAAGAGAAGCCTTTGAACAAAGACAATCTGCACCTTCCAACTTTAAAAAGGTACAGCCTAATAGATCTGCTAACACTAATACCCCTAGTTCTAATAATAGTAATGGGTCTAGTATTGCAGTTGGTTCTATGGTGGTACATCAAGTTTTTGGTCATGGTGAAGTTATATCTATAGAAGATTCAGGTAACGGACCTAAAGTAACTGTAGAATTTATAGCAGGTGTAGGACAGAAAACCCTACTCTTAAAATATGCTAAATTAACTATTCTTTAAACAATTACGGATTATGAGTAAAAATATTCTATTGTTAATGATTACGCTTGTTAAAGCTCTTAATCTTTATTCTCAACAATATACACAAGATGTATTGGGGGCAGGATATCTTTGCCGTACAATAGAGCTTGAGTATGATTATGAGGGTAAAGTTGTAGCTACTCTAGTGAAATACAAAGACTCTACGAGGGTTACATCACAAAGAGCCATGCTTTACATTCATGGGTTTAACGACTACTTCTTTCAGACTGAACTTGCAGAAAGTATCAGTACGATGGGTATAGATTTCTACGCCTTAGACCTCAGAAAATATGGACGTTCTTTACGACCTCACCAGAAAAGATATAACACCCGAAGTATAAGTGAGTATTTCGAGGAGATAGACGCCGCTATAGATATCATAAAGAAAGAAGGTCACGACTCTATTTTCCTTATGGGGCATTCTACAGGTTGTCTTATAGCAACGCTCTATATACATAACAAGGATAAAGGAGCTAACATAAAAGGGCTTTTACTAAACAGTCCTTTTTACAAGCAAAATCTAAGTTGGTTTAACGAAAATATAGGTATACCTTTGGTGTCACTGATATCCTATATTTTTCCAAATATAAGCTATGAACAAAGCTACTCTACAGCTTATACTCAGTCCATACATAAAAGTTATGGCAAAGAATGGGATTATGACTTAGCGCTAAAATTAGCTAGTTCACCTGCTGTCACTTTTAGTTGGCTAAGAGCTATTTACAACGGACAGAACCAAGTTAAGCAAATTAAAAACATGCCTATTCCCACTGTTATTATGCACTCTGACAAGTCTACATTTGACTCTCAGTACAACACAAGTTATGATAATAGCGATGCTGTACTAAACATATCAGATATGGATAAGCGCGCTAAAAACATGGGAGATAATGTGGAGACAGTAGTTATAAAAGATGCATTACATGATATAGCACTTTCTCGTGAAGGTGTGCGTAACATATATTACCAAGAGATACAAAAGTTCCTAGATAAATTCTAGGTAAATAATTCAAATAACAAAAAAAACAATTTTATGAGCGAAATTTCAAATTGCCCAGAATGCCAAATGGCGAACACATATTTTGATGGTATGTTAAACGTATGTCCTGACTGTGGACACGAATGGAGTGATTCTTCAGAAGCTGAAGAAGATACAACACCACGTGATAGTAACGGTGCTGAGCTTCTAAGCGGAGACTCTGTTACTGTTATCAAAGACCTAAAAGTTAAAGGTTCTTCTATGGTTATCAAAAGAGGTACAAAAGTTAAAAACATCCGTCTTACTGACAACCCTGAAGAGGTAGATTGTAAAGTTGATGGTAGCGCTTTATGTTTAAAAACATGCTTCCTTCGCAAAGAAAACTAGAATTTTCCTATACAAATAATGGGTCAGCTGTGGTATCTGACCCATTATTTGTATTGCAGTATATTGCCTTATGATTTACTCTTCAAGCCAAAGTCGAATTTGTTTCCAAATTTCAGCTTTCACATCCTCATCCATAGATTTTATACGTGTAGAGTGGCTTCCGCGCTCTTTAATATAAAGTTTCATATTTTCCTTACCTTTAAATAATTTCTTATCAGGCATAGCAGCGCTCCAAGGGTCTATTTCACCATAGATAAATATCATTTTAGGGTCATTTTCCTTTAAGAATTTATAGATATCCTTATGTAGCTCATGATTAAACTTAAGGCTCTTAGCGGCTTCAGGCAGGAAGGCGCGTTCAAGGTATCCTTTAGAAGAATCTATAGTCAGCAATCCTTTAAAAGGCTTAGTATCATAGCCATAATATCCTAGTTCAGCAAAAGCCTGTACAAAGAAAGGTTCATAAGAAGGTATCCCGAAATAGTCAGCACCAGACTTATCCATAAGATAATTAAAAAGCACTTTATCGCTAGAATCTAGAGCAGGGATATCTGAAATACTAGAGCCCCATTGCCAGAATGAAAATGAATATTCCAATACGCAATAGTCAAGAACTTCTTCTTTAGGGATAAGGAAATTCATATTTTTATTTTCCGCAAATTTATAAAGCATAGGGTTTAATCTATCTTTACGTCTCAAAATTTCCTTTTGAAATTCTAGGATAGCATTTCTTTCTTCTTCTGTTCCACAGTTTCTAAGGAAAGGTTCATGTCTACCGTCTTCAACATTAAAACACACAGGTCCTACATAAGGCACCGAGAAATCCACATCATCAGGGTAATATGTTCTATATATCATAGTATTATGGCCACCCTTACTGATACCTGTAGAAATCCATTTTCCTGAGTACAGTTCGCGCATCATAGTATTTATATTATGCAGGTCAGCGGCAGCATTTTTCCCTGTCATATACGTCCAGTCACAATCCTTAGGTGTAGACACTAGGAAGTAGCGGTGTTCTACAAACACTTGATTAGCATTTAACTCAGCTGTAAGCTCCTCTCTATAAGCAGGTCTTAATGCTGACTGAGCACCATAACCTTCACAAACTAACACTACAGGGTTAGCATATCCGTTATGAGACACTATAACGCGTTGAGTGAATGTACCCTTAGATTCATCCGTATGGTCTATAGGTTGTTCTACTTTAACGAGATATTTCTCACTAAAAAGTTCTGTCTCCAATTTTTCCACTGACACTACTCTATCTAGTGCCTTTAGTTTCTCAGAAAACTCTGTCTTCACAAACTCTGAGGACTGTTTAACCTCAGTAATTACATCTTTTGCCCCTAAGCTAAATGACAATAGCAGGGCAAATATTAATAATATATTTTTCATTTTTTATAATAATTTTCTATTAGTGAGAAGTTGTAAATTAGGAACTATTATTTTGCTAATCACTCAACTTTTTTATTCTATTTTGTACCCACAGCACCCAAATCGCTTATCATGAGTGCCACATAACGTCCACGATTGTCCGCTTTTTATTAATTACCTAAAGGCATTCAAGCTACTTCAAAGGTGAATTAGGTTCTTTCGCCATATGATTATAAAACAGCTTGTCTAGCAATGTAGGGAAGAATTTCTTAATAAGTTTTGTAGCCTTACCTTGGAAATCCATAATAAGTTCTCTTTTTCTCTTATACACACCCTTAGCCACCATAGTAGCTACTTCTTCTGCTGTAGCCATTTTAGTTTCTTCACGAGGAGACTCCCCTTGTACAGAGCCATCAGCAGTACGAGCAGTAAATCGCACATTCGAAGCTGTAAACCCAGGGGCAGCAACCATCACATGCACATCTTTCTTAAGGTTCTCTATTCTTATAGTATCTAAAAATCCTTGCATAGCATACTTACTAGCTGAATAACCAGTACGTGCAGGCAATCCATGAAGTCCAGCTACAGAAGATATCCCCACTATAGACCCCTTAGCCTTCTGAATATAAGGTAAAGCATATTTAATAGTATGTACAGCACCCCAGAAGTTAACATCCATAAGCTCTTTTAGTACGTCAACTTTCACATCATCAAACAGTGCTCTCATAGAAATCCCTGCATTACAAATACATACATCCACACCTCCGAAAGCATCAACACCTTTCTGTACTAATGCAGCACAGTCACTTTCTTTTGTCACATCACATACAGTATACACATTTTCTACACCTTTAGCTGTTAATTTTGCAGAAAGCTCTGCAAGCCCTTTCTCTGAGCGCGCACCCATTACTATTTTAGCACCTAGCTCACCAAATTTCTCTGCCATAGCATAACCTATGCCTGACGATGTGCCCGTAATAAGGACAACTTTATTTTTAAAATTCATAATTATATATATTTATTTTTATATCATTCACGTTTATAAGAAGTACTAAAGAAAACTTCTAAATCAAGATTTTCAACTTGTCATAGGCAAGACTCACATTATGAGGCAAATCCTTTTCCACATCCTCATAAAGTCCTAGTTGGTGAGAAATATGAGTAAGGTATGCTTGCTGAGGAGCCACCTTTTCTATAACCTCTAGCGCCTCATCAAGTGTAAAATGTGATATATGCTTCTCACGCCTTAACGCATTAATTATAAGCACTTCAACACCTTTCATCTTCTCTATCTCAATCTCAGAAATATGGTTCATATCCGTAATATAACAAAACTTACTTATTCGAAACCCCAACACTGGTAACTTATGGTGCATGCCACGTATAGGTGTTATGTTAAAGCTCCCTATAACAAAAGGCTCTTCTGTTATCTCACAAAGATTAATCTCAGGTACTCCTGGGTATCTATGCTCTGCAAAGGCATAATGATAATCCTGCATTACAGAATCTAACACATACCTCTCCGCATAAATATCCATGGGGCGACGAAGCATATAGTTAAAGCTACGTACATCGTCTATACCACCCGTATGATCTTTATGATTATGCGTTAAAAGAATAGCATCAAGTTTTGTAACATCTTCTCTTAACATTTGGTAACGAAAGTCAGTTCCTGCATCAATTACTAGATTTTCGCCCTTTTCATTTTCAATTAAAATGGAGCTTCTTAATCTTTTATTTCTCTTATCAGAACTAGTGCATACTTCACATTTACAGCCTATTATAGGAACTCCTTGCGATGTTCCACTGCCTAAAATTGTAACAGTAATCATAATCTATTTTTAATTATATGAGTGTAAAGTTATCATTTTTTTTATATTTGTAAAATTATTTAACGAACTGTTTACATATATTGTATAATTTATCTATGACAAATCAAGAAATTCTTTACCCGTGGGGTGACAATCGCAGGTTTAACAGCTACTCCGCTTACTTCAAACGCACCTTTGGTGGAAGGGTACAAAAAGTAACTATAGATGCAGGGTTTACCTGTCCTAATAGAGACGGCTCGAAATCTGTGGGAGGATGCACCTTCTGCAATAACGATGCCTTTAACCCTTCATACTGCACACCTGAAAAAAGTGTCACTCAACAGATTTTAGAAGGGCAAGAATTTCACCAAAACCGCTACCGTAGAGCTTCAAAATACCTAGCCTACTTCCAGGCTTACTCTAACAC
>JAWXTP010000085.1:0-12850 GCA_044433415.1 Rikenellaceae bacterium | reverse complement strand
AAAGTAAAGGACAGATAACATAATAATCAAAGGCTTACGGTAATCCTTAAATAACATGATAAGAATACCTATCATAAGTACTATAGCTAGCGGAAGGTTGGCCATAAGATATTTCATAGACTTTTTCTTAGTCTCATACTCACCCTGCCATACTAAAGAGTAACCCTCTGGTAGTTCTATAGCTTCTATCTGAGCTGCTATTTCCTTACGGGCATCCTCAGCACCTACAGAAGGAATATTATTAGACTGAGCACGCATAGCTCTCTCACCCTTGTAACGAACCACTGTAGGGTCGTCCCAACGCAATTCTATACCATCTATCGCTTGACGTAAAGGCGTGGTAGCAAGGGTATTTGCGATAATATCTTCTGTAGAAATAGCTCCTATCATAAGCCCCTTAAGAGTCTCAGCACTAAGGGCATTTGTAGAAGGTATCATAGGAAAAATAGGTGCAGAATCTATGCGGTCTATGCGGTTACCATCCTTATCCACACATTTTATTACTATAGTCTCACTGTCTGCTCCATCATAAATAGTACTCATAGGGATACCATCTGTAGAAGCTAGTAGCGACATAGCAACATCACCACGACTTAAGCCTATCTCGCGTGCAGCAGCTTGATTGTATTGCACATCAAGTACAGGGACTTTACGCTCCCAGTCAGAAGTCACAAGCATAATCTTATCATTGGCTTCCATAATCTGCTGAGCCTGCTTAGTAAGACCACGTAGTATCTCAGGGTCAGGACCACAGAATGTAGCTTCTATAGGATATTTATTATACATCAGGTTATAGCGCTTCACACGTACATAAGCCTCAGGATAGTTGTCTGTAAGATACTGCTGTAGGGCAGGTATAGCATCTACAAGAGTATTTTCATCTGTATAGTCTACTATTATATCCCCATAAGAAAGTGCAGGTGTAGCGATACTTCTCACTAGGTTGTATCTACTTGGCGTACCTCCCACAGAAGTTGTTACGTGTTGTACATCCTGCTGAGAAAGTAGGTATTCCGCTATAGCGTCTATCTTCTGGCGTGTAGCCTCAGAATCGTTATTTTCAGGAAGTTTAAACTCTATATATAACTGATTGTAATTAAGGTCAGGGAAGAAACTTTGAGGTAACACCCTATATACAAATACACTAGCAATAATCAACGCTACAGCTCCTACTATAGAAATAAACCTATGACGTAAACACCACATAAGAGTTTTTGCTATAAGTTTTTGAGTAGGAGTTTTCTTACCTGTGTCTTTTTTGAATTTCATATTCTTAAACATGAACTTAGCTTGTAAAGGCACCATAGTAAGCGACAAAACCCAACTTAACAATAATGACACAGCAAGAACAAGGAACAAGTCACGCACATAAACCCCTGCCGTATCAGGAGACAGGAATAGAGGTAGGAACGCAAGGATAGCGATAATTGTAGCACCTAGTAGAGGCATAGCAGTTTTACGGCCTATCTCAGTAAGAGCTAAAGACCTTAGGCGTTTTTTCTGCATATCTATAAGTATACCATCAACAACAACTATAGCATTATCGACAAGCATACCCATAGCCAAGATAAACGCACCTAGTGACACACGTTGTATGGTACCATCAAATACGCGTAAAAACAGTATAGACCCTATAACAGTTATAAGAAGTGTTACACCCAACAGTAAGCCACTTCTAAAACCCATGGCAAACATTAACACAACGATAACTATTAATATAGAGCCTATAAGGTTAAGGACAAAAGTATTTATTGAATCTTCTACTCTTTCTGGTTGGTTAAAAACCTTGCTATAATCTATACCGACAGGGTAACGATTCTCTTTAAGGTCAGCAAGGATTTGTTCTACCTCACGACCTATCTTAGTGATATCTGTACCTTCAAGTGCAGATATAGAAATACCTATAGCAGGTTTTCTATCATAGTACATAGCATTACGTGTAGGTTCTATATAAGACCTTTCTATATGTGCTATATCTTTTAATAAAATCTGATCTTTCTCATGCCCCTTAATGATAAGGTTACCTAAATCTTCTAGGTTTTTATATTTATCACTTACATTGACACGTATGCGTTGCTCACCACTTACGAAATATCCTGAGTAAACAGTTTTATTCTGTGATGAGATAGTCTGAATAACCTCTGTAGGAGAAACCCCTAAGTTTGCTATTCTATCTTCATAGATAGAGATGTTAACTGTTGGCTTTAGCACTCCATATAGTTCAACTTTTGATACTCCCTCAACACCTTGTATCTTACGCTTAGTGAGTTCTGCATAGTCGTTAAGCTCCTGATTAGTGTAACCATCTGACACCAAAGCATAGAACATACCGAAAACATCGCCATAACTATCTACAACGACACTCGTTGAAACTCCCTCAGGAAGCTCTTTCTGAACATCGCCAATTTTACGTCTTAGAATATCCCAACACTGCTCTATCTCGGAATCAGGTATGGTACTTAATAGGTTAACTGTGATTATTGACAGGTCAGATGAAGAGTTGCTATCAACCTTATCTATACCTTTCATTGTGTAGATAGCCTTCTCTAGCTTGTCAGTAACTTGCAGCTCCACCTCATAAGGAGAAGCCCCTGGAAAGGTAGTTACTACTACAGCTTGCTTAACAGTGATAGCAGGGTCTTCAAGTTTACTCATATTCACATACGACAGAATACCCCCTACAACTAGTATAGCTACGAAATAATATATTAATTTATTATTTACTAATGCCCACTTACTTATATTCATCTTTATAGTATATTTCCAATATTAGACTTAGAACTTGCTTCAAGAGGTTCAACTCGTTGACCTTCTTTTAGGCTTCTTACACCTGCTGTAACGACAATATCACCCTTTGAGATTCCTCCCTTAACGATGACTGTTCCATTACTTTTAATTTCACATACATCTATAGCTACAAGGCTTACTGTACCATTAGAAAGTCTCCACACGCTACTACTACCCTCTTGCTCGACAACTGCTGCAAAAGGAATAGCTAGAGTTCCATTTTCTGGACTTCCATAATTTAAGGTTACCATAGCTGACATACCTAGTGAAGGGTAAACACCATTCTCAGGTTTTACTCTTAGGCGAAGTTCATATAGTTGATTAAGATTTGCCTTATGTGTGATACCTATACGCTCTAAAGTAAATACTTCATCTTGATTGCTATTAACAGTTGCTGTAGCAGATACAAATTTGTCACGTTTTAGATATTCCGTTACTGGGACGTTAAGGATTATTTCAGGTGCTGCCGCTGAGACATAAAAGATAATAGGCATACCTGCTGAGACAGCTTCACCTTTGTCGAAATTTACCTTTTGGATATATCCATCAAAAGGAGCTTTAAGGAAGGTATCTTCTAGAGCATTTGTATGTGCTGCAAGTTTAGCTGTTATCTGCTTAAGCCCATTTACCGCTTTGTCATAGTCGTTAGCAGTAACACTTTGCTCCTCGTATAAGGCTACTATTCTATCAACCTCAGCTTTTATGCCGTCATATTCAGCCTGTGTAGCTTCTAGTTGAAGTTTATAGTCCCTATCATCCATATACGCAACAACTTGACCATTACGCACATAGTCACCCTCCTTAACAACTACTCTATCTATAACTCCTGCAACTCTAAAAGAAAGATTCACATCAGCCGCCGAAGAAACCTTACCAGGGTAAGTTGAAAAATCCACTTGCTCACAAGAAGCCTTTACCTCTTCACATTTTACTTTTAACACAGACTCTTTTGTTACGCTAGTCTCAGCACATGATACTAAGAATGCGAAACTTAAAGACATTAACCCAAATTTTAAATTCATAATGATATTATTCTAAATTTTCACCTTACTTTTAGGATAAGTAGTGTAAAACAATTATTGCCATATTTTCAACTGTACTCTTGGAGTGATATTTTACCCTACTTAAATAAACACACAACTTTACCTTCTCCTAATTTTTTCACAAAGGTAAACATTCTTAATGTATTGATGCATAAAACATTTTGTAAAAAAATGTTTAAATTTGGGTATTTTTCATTTTTTATATATCTTTGTGTCATACAAATTATACAAATACTATGGACGGGAATAAATACGTGCTAAATACGGTCGGTGAGTTAAATACTCATATCAATGATATTTTTGTTTCTCCAACTCAGGTTTCAGGTGGGGGGTTTATGGTATGCACAAATGGAAATTGTGACACTATGATAAACGCTAAATCTTACCACCTTAAAAAGTGGGATTTAGCTGTTCTATCTCCCTACTCTATAGTGCAGGTGATACATCTTTCAGAAGATTTTGATTGCGTAATGGTGGGAGCAGACATAAACTTTCTGTCACGTGTACAGATTCAAAATAAAGGTGACCTTTTTATAAATATAAATACGCACCCCACAATATCTTTAGATAAGGAAGAAGTTGACGAGCTTCTTAACTATAAAGAAATACTTCTTAAAGAAGAAGCTAACGAAACGCAACCTTTCTACTCAGAGGTGCATGACCTTCTACTGAAAATCATGCTCTTAAAAATCTGTTCCATATATAGCAGTAGAGAACCAAATACAGAAATACAACAAAGTCGCAATAATCAAATATTTAACACCTTTGTCTTTGACCTTATACAACATAATAGAAAAGAAAGAAAATTAGAATTTTACGCTCAGAAACAATTTATAACACCTAGTCACCTTTCGCGTTGTGTGAAACAGGTATCTGGAAAAAACGCCTCAACGATGCTAATAAATTGTGTTATAAATAACATAAAATATAGACTACATGACAATAGTAAGTCTATAGCTGAAATTTCTGAGGAGTTTAATTTTTCTAGCAATTCCTCTTTTGCTCAATATTTTAGGAAGTATACTTCCATTACTCCTAAGGAGTACAAACAAACAATTTTATAGGGAAGTTCTATTGAAATGCCATAAAAAAATTGGAGTGATGAGTTACTACAATAACTCATCACTCCAATTTCTAGAAGTCCCTAAACGACTAGAATAATAAACTAACACCAAATGTTAGGCGGTTAGTCATATTTTCAGAACCAAATTTAAATTCATTAAAGTTCCATTTATAACCTGCTGAAACACCAAAATTATTTATAAGACGAAGACCAACTCTTGGGTATGCGTACATACCGAACCAGTTATCTTTAACAGGATCAACATTTAATTCTTCATATTCAAAAGACGTACCTTGATAGAAAGCACCTAAACGAATATCTGTATATAAGAAGCCACAGAAATATATTTTTTATTAATACCTGCGTTTACTTGCCAGTTTGTAAGATTGCCATCTAATCCACTATCTGTAAGATATTCGCCACCTAAAGCTAAGAAACCTAAAACTAAGCTACCACCAATACCGTTACCTGAATCACTTATTACGTAATCTACTTCAAGTCCCGATTTAGGTCTACTCTTAGTTGTTGATTCATCACTTGAGTCAGATGAAGAACTTTGACTTGCATACACTGTCGAAAATGACATGATTAATAATAATCCTAAAGAAAGTAATTTTTTCATTTTTTAAAAATTTATAATTGGGTTACACAAAAAATAATTCTAACTAATTCAAAGGAGCTCTAGAATCTGGTTTTAAAACATCCCCCTTTATTATCACACACACAATCTCACATTCTTGAGTTACAAATATATATAAAAAATTTAAATTACCAAATTTTTTTTGCAAAAATTACAATTTTTTTTGGTAATCTATTGGGGAGTTCTAATAAAAAGTTTGATCTGGGTAAGGCGCCTTCTCACCTGTTGTCTTAGAAGTAGGCATTGAAGAACCTTCCTCTCTCAGTTTATCACTTAACAAACGAGCCATCTTCTTAGCCATCTTATCATACTTTTTGCTTTGACCTACTAAATTATTGCGCTCTCCCAAATCATTACTTAAATCATAAAGCTCATTTGTGGAAGTTTCATAAAAATGAATATATTTCATATCACCCAATAAAAGAGAACTACTAGGTGCACCACAATCATTATTGCGCTCACCCCAATCATTAGGGAAATGCCAATAAAATGGACGGTTCTTATTAATAGTTTCACCCTTAAACGCCTTGATAAAACTCTTAGAATCTAACTTCTGAACTAATTCAGAGTTAGCAACTCCTGCCAAATCCAAAATCGTAGGGAAGTAATCCTCAATTATCAACTGTGAATTATTAACACTCCCTGCCTTTGTTAATCCTGGCACATAAGCCAACATAGGCTCACGAACACCTCCCTCATACAAGCTGCCCTTACCTCCACGCAAAGGAGACATCTTATTAACTCCACCAAAAGTATTCAACCGAACACCTACAGTATATCCACCATTATCAGACATAAACAAAATAATTGTATTGTCAGAAATTCCCTTTTTATCTAAATAATCCATTATATCGCCCAGACTCTTATCCATACCTTCAACCAATGAAGCAAACCGAGCTTCATACTCTTCCAAACCACGATTGATATACTTCTGATAAAAACGATTATCAGCCATAAATGGAATATGTACTGCATAATGAGACATATACAGAAAGAATGGCTTATCATCCTCCACTGCCCTATCCATCAACCCTATAGACTCTTGTGTAAGAGCTTCTGTTAGAAAAGTACCAGAGTCATAATATTTCTCTAACCCAGGCACTGCATTAGCGGGTACAGGCTCTAAATTATTACCATAATGCTGTTCACTTAGATAAGAAGCTGGTCCCCCTGCTGCATGCCCTGCAATATTGTAATCAAAACCCAAATTTAAGGGTTCTTGGCTAGGTGTGTCTTTTGCTCCAAAATGCGCCTTACCCACAAATAAAGTAGTATAACCATTTTTATTTAGCACCTCAGCTAAAGTTGTAGCATGAAATGTATGTTCTATACCCTCCTCAACCTGTAAGCCATTCACATTCCAACCTTCAAAAGTAAAATATTTGTTAGCACCATCTGTAGATTTATTCTTGAACATAGTCCAGTTAGTAACTCCGTGCCTAGTAGGACTCACCCCACTCATTAAACTTACTCGTGAAGGTGAACTCACAGAAGCTGCATAAGCATTTGTAAATTTCATGCCCTTTTGTGCTAGACGCTCCATATTTGGAGTTTCAAAATTACGGTTCCACTGTGTTGTGTCACTATGGAATGGTACTGCACAATCCTGCCAACCCATATCATCTACTAAGAAAAACACTATATTTGGTTTATCAAGTTTAGATGATTGCGCGACTGATACAGTGACAATCGGTAGTGCTGCTATAGTAAGTAAAGTTTTTTTCATATCTCAGTTTTTTATCAGATTTTACGAAGTTACGACTTTTTTATCAATTTCTGTATTTGATAAGATAAAAAAATTATTAGTATTTGAGAATAATTTTATCAGATTTTAATTATTTTTATGTACCTTTACAACTTTAAGTGGTCTAAATCAATTATTGCCACATTTTTAATCAAAAACTTAATATTATGAATAAATTATTTCTTTCTTCTGCTGTTGCTTTGTTGGCTCTTACTGCTTGTACAGGCAATAGTCAAAGTGGTGACTACCACATTAAAGGTGTAGTTACAAATACTAAACTTGAAGGTTCTAAAATATATCTACGTGAGATAGGTGTCGCAGGTGCCGTTGATAGCGCTACTGTAACTTCTGGAAAATTTGAAATGAAAGGAAATGCTGAAAACCCTAATATTTATTACGTTTCTTCTACAAAAAACAAAAAATTCATCGTTACAGGTAGCACAGCTACAGTGAATATAGACCTAGAGATGGCTATAGAACAAAATAAAGAAGCTGAGGATATAAATAACATGAATGACTCTCTAGCAGCAATAACTAAAAAGTTCTATGAATTCTGCCGTACTCACCCTAACGATAGGGAAGCTCAGTTTGAAGAATACAACAAGGGAAATGCAATGATGGATGCTATACGTGAACGCTTCTTGGTAGGTAACGAAAACAACCTTGTAGGCGCATACATCGCAATAGATAAAGTTAACAAATCTAAAACTATTGAAGAACTAGATTCTTTAGTAGCTATAACCCCTCTTGCTGCTAACCTTAAAGTAGTAAAAGAAAATAGATATAACAAAGAACAAGCACTTAATACTGCTGTAGGAAAAAAATTCGTGGACTTTGAAGGTACAGATATGCTAGGCAAAACATCTAAGCTCTCAGACTTTGTGGGTAAAGGAAACTATGTTATTGTAGATTTCTGGGCTTCATGGTGTGGACCTTGTCGCGCTGAAACACCTAACCTTAGAAAAACTTATGAGCAGTTTAAAGATAAAGGTTTAGTACTTGTAGGTGTAAATGTATGGGACAGCAAAGAAAAATGCGCTGCCGCTATAAGAGAAGATAACATGGATTGGCCTATAATCTATGCATCAAATGATAAAACAGCTACTGAAAGCTACGGTATATTGGGAATCCCTACAATAATAATATTCTCCCCTGATGGTACTATCCTTAACCGTACTATCCGCGGAGAGGCTATAATTAAATTCTTTGAAGAGAAATTTAATTAAGAAGCTATTAAAACAAAAAAGACACTTATTACACAATTATAAGGCAGGCAGGGCTTAAAGCCCTTGCCACCTTTTTAAAATTTTAAAAATATGGATACAAAAGTAATATATGTAATCGTTGAGTATCATGAAAACGGCATGAGTGCATATATTGACGGTGCTCCTATTTTTACAGTAGGTAATGACTTTAAAGAGATAAAAGACAACATATCTGAGGCTATTGAACTATATTTAGAAGACAACCCTACACCCTTAGATATGTTTATCGGTGACTATGTATTGGTACTCAGAATCTATGCTGACACTCCAATACAATAGTATTGTATTCCGTGTTGGGAAAGTTCTTCTCTATCAAATACATTACGCCCATCAATAAGTACAGCGTCACCTTTCATAGAGCGTTTAATAACCTCCCAGCTAGGCATTCTAAACTCTTTCCACTCAGTAACATGGAAGATAACATCTGCATCAATCACGGTGTCATACATGTTCTTAACATAACTTATCTTATCACCTATACGGCGTTTACATTCTTCCATAGCCACAGGGTCGTAAGCCACAACTTCACAACCTACCTCTAAGAGACTATCTATAAGCACTAGTGCTGGAGCTTCACGCATGTCGTCAGTGCCAGGCTTAAAGGCTAAACCCCATAAGGCGACTTTTCGACCACGAACGTCGCCTTTGAAATGCTTTACAAACTTCTCAAAGAGTACATTTTTCTGTTTTTCATTAACTGACTCTACAGCGTTAAGCACCTGCATTTCATAGCCATGTTGAGCAGCAGTTTTCACAAGAGCTTTCACATCTTTAGGGAAGCAAGAACCCCCATAGCCACAACCTGAATATAGAAATTTACTGCCTATACGTGTATCAGTACCTATACCTTTACGTACCATATTCACGTCAGCGCCTACAATTTCGCAAAGGTTAGCTATATCATTCATAAAAGATATACGTGTCGCCAACATAGAGTTTGCGGCATATTTTGTCATCTCAGCACTTGGGATATCCATAAATATTACTCGGAAGTTGTTAAGAAGCATAGGTTTATAAAGGCGTGTCATGATATTTTGCGCCTTTGCAGAGTCTACACCTACAACTACACGGTCAGGTTTCATAAAATCATCAATAGCATTACCTTCTTTCAAAAATTCAGGATTTGAAGCTACATCAAAAGTAAGATCTGAACCTCGCTTATCAAGTTCTGCTTGGATAGCTGCCTTTACTTTTTTTGCTGTACCTACAGGTACAGTTGATTTCGTTACCACTACCACATGATGATTCATATTTGCCCCTATAGTACGTGCCACTTCTAGTACATATTTTAGGTCTGCTGAACCATCCTCATCAGGAGGTGTACCAACAGCAGAAAATACCACTTCAACATCATCAAGAATAGATGCTAAATCTGTAGTAAATTTTAAACGACCTGCATCAATATTACGCTTAACAAGCGTGTCAAGATTAGGTTCATAAATTGGCATTACACCCTGTAAAAGACTATCAATCTTTGCCTTATCAACGTCGACACATGTAACATCAACACCCATCTCGGCAAAGCATGTACCTGTCACCAAACCTACATATCCTGTTCCTACAACTGCTATTTTCATTAACTAATTCATTTTAATGGGGAGTTCTAATAATTGGTTTTATCCAATTTTTAGAAGTTCCCTAATGTTTCTTTAAACTCCTCATAAGTGCGCGCTACGCCCTCAACTAGATTAATTGAAGGTCTCCATCCCATATTATATAATTTTGTAGAATCCATCAGCTTACGCGGTGTGCCGTCAGGCTTTGTAGAGTCCCACTCTATCTCACCCTCATAACCAACTACTTTGGCTACTGTCTCAGCAAGCTCTTTTATTGTTAACTCCGACTGTGAACCTACATTTACATGACCGTAGTCTGAATAATTGAGCATACAGAAAATTGTAGCATCCGCCATATCGTCAGCATGCAGAAACTCTCTATATGGTGAACCTGTTCCCCAAAGAGTAACTGTTGCATCATTTATTTTTGCCTCATGGAACTTACGTAACAAAGCAGGTAGAACATGCGAATTTTGCAAGTCATAATTATCTCCTGTGCCATAAAGATTTGTAGGCATAACACTTACAAAGTCACATCCATACTGCTTACGGTAGTAGTCACACATCTTGATACCTGAGATTTTTGCTATAGCATACGCCTCATTTGTAGGCTCTAACAACCCTGTGAGCAATGCATCTTCAACCATAGGCTGTGGTGCCATCTTTGGGTAAATACAAGAACTTCCAAGGAACATGAGTTTCTTAACACCATTAACGTAAGAAGCATGAAGCACATTATTTTGTATCATAGAGTTTTCATAAAAAAATTGCGCTGGATAGGTGTTATTAGCTATTATGCCACCTACTTTTGCTGCTGCAAGAAACACATAATCAGGTTTCTCTGTAGCAAAGAACTCTTGTACTGCTGCCTGACAAGTTAAGTCTAACTCACTATGAGTACGTAACACGAAATTAGTATAACCCCGTGACTGTAAGTTGCGAAGTATCGCTGAACCTACCATGCCTCTATGCCCTGCGATATATATTTTTGATGAAGTATTCATTAGTCGTTTGTTTTATTATAACGCTTACGGACTGATTTCATATCATGCTCTACCATGATGCGTACCAACTCCGTGAAAGGGGTTTGTGTAGGGTTCCAGCCTAAAAGAGTGCGTGCCTTTGTAGGGTCACCTAGAAGTTGTTCCACTTCAGCAGGACGGAAGAATTTAGGGTCTACAGCTACTAACTCTCTACCTGTAGCAAGGTCTATACCCTTTTCATCAATGCCTTCACCTTCCCAACGAAGCTCTATACCCACTTCCTTAAAGGCTAGTGTTGTAAACTCACGCACAGAATGATACTCTCCTGTAGCAATAACGAAATCCTCAGGTGTAGGGTGCTGTAACATCATCCACATACATTGAACATAGTCCTTAGCATAACCCCAGTCTCGTAGAGAATTCATATTGCCTAGGTAAAGTTTATCCTGAAAACCTTGAGCTATGCGCGCTGCTGCAAGAGTAATCTTACGCGTTACAAAATTCTCACCGCGACGCTCTGATTCATGGTTAAATAATATACCATTCACCGCATACATGCCGTATGATTCACGGTAGTTTTTAGTAATCCAAAAACCATATTGCTTGGCAACTCCATAAGGAGAACGTGGGTAGAAAGGTGTAGTCTCCTTCTGAGGAACTTCCTGCACAAGACCAAACAACTCAGAAGTTGAAGCCTGATAGATGCGGCATTTCTGTTCCATACCCAGAATACGAACTGCCTCCAATAGACGCAAAGTACCTACAGCATCACATTCTGCCGTGTACTCTGGCACATCAAAAGACACCTTTACATGTGACTGAGCAGCAAGATTATATATCTCATGAGGTTGTACATTCTGAATTATCCTTATTAAAGAACTAGAGTCTGTCATGTCTCCATAGTGGAGATTTACCATCTTTCTATTCTTCATGTCACGTATCCATTCATCTAAATATAAATGCTCTATACGTCCTGTGTTAAAAGATGAAGAACGACGGATTATCCCGTGAACTTCATATCCCTTTTCCAATAAAAATTCTGCCAAGAATGAACCATCTTGACCTGTTATGCCTGTTATTAAAGCTATCTTCATAATTGTTTTTTCCTTTTAATACAAATGTATGAAATTTTTCTTGAACTTCCAAAAGACATAGATACTTGCTACTAACAACACTAAAATACGATAAAAAATTGCCTTCAAATGATATAATTTTTACTGTTTGAAGACTGCTTTTAGGACTTAATTTCCCATGTTTTGAGATTTTTCCTAAGTATAATTTTGTATTTTGCTTGGTGTTTTGCTTAGTATTTTGCTTAAGAGAAATATTAATATTCCAAAATATACGACTATTAATACTCAAAAATATGCGACAATTAACCGCGGAATTTTATTTTTTTTTAGAAGTATAAATTTAATTAATTTCGCGGAAGTCCCAATGTTATTAATTTTTTAGTTCCGCTGATTTTTTATATTTTAAATTTTGTAAATAGTTGAAATTGAAAAAATACCAATTTTATTATTTAAATTTTATTTAAAACAAAAGTATTTTTTGCCTAAGCAAAATTATAAGCAAAATTATAAGCAAAAAAAAAGCAAACACACAGACACACTCTGAAAGTGAATATGAATATGAAAGTGAAAATGAAATTGAAAGTGAAAATGAAATTGAAAGTGAGTGTGTGTGTGAAAATAAAATTGAAATTGATAATAGGGAAAAGGGGGTGTGGGGGAAAGGGGAGAGTTTTGTCTCACAGAAAAGTTTTATCC
>JAWXTP010000084.1:0-12899 GCA_044433415.1 Rikenellaceae bacterium | reverse complement strand
AAACTATAATACACTAGTTGAATTTGTCACATATCTGACTACTCGGTTAGCATAATAAGCCAACAACTTACTTAATCTTCTTAAAGCAATATTCCATTTTACTGTTTAAATAAACCTACAGAATTCATTGATAGAAACTCCTCTAGAGGTATACCTCCAGTACTAACAACAATTACTTTTTTAAGATTAAATTTCTCAGCAAATATAGTCAAATGTACCAGCATACAAACAATCACTTAGATTAACTTTCTAGACTCATTTATACAAAATCTATTTTTATCTATAATCAGAACAGAGACTTTACTGTGACCCTGCTGGAACCTTACTGGGAGCGACAAGCGACTAATGTACAGTAAAAAGATTACAAGAAAAATTAAAGAAGACTATAATCTTTATTGTAATTTTATAGTTGCCACCCTGCAAAGTCCCTGCTATTATCAATCGAGTAGGAGGTGAGGGATTATTTCCCTCACCGACCTCTCAGACCACCACGCATGCCGTTCGGCACGTGGCGGTTCTTTAATTACGATAAAACTTACTGTAACAGTCGCTCAGAAAAGTATATCCCGCTTGGCGCATCTTGTCGATTGTAATGGCTCGTTGAAGTATAGGGCTTTTAGATACTTGCCAATAGCTTTTACGAGTATTTGCCCATTCCAATGACTTTTGTTTGTTTATTCCACATTTAATGAGATTTTCAAATTTAGTCTTAACTTTCTTCCAACATTTCCATATACACATTCTTAATCTTCGCCTTAACCATTTATCTATGCGTTTTAGAATTTTATATTTGTTAATTACACTTCCTTCAGATTCCACCTCACGATGGACACCCTTGCTATTGGCTAGACACTTCCCACTATTAGGGCGTGTTAGGGACTTGCACCCATTAGAGTTCGCCCATGCTGGGCGAACCAAAAAAAAATCTCATGCAGCTCGATGCTGCATGAGATTTTAAATGTTTAGCGTCCACGACTGTCCGCTTTTTTCAAGAGTGGTTCATATTTGCGGCGTTTTTGTTTATTTTAAGCGGAGCAACCTCGGGGGTTGTGAGCATTGAAATAAACAAAAAGGTCGCAAATATGAGCCGCTATTGGGAAAAGCCTTCCCGATGTTTCATAGAGACAACAACATTGTTACTTTAAAAAAATAGATTCTTTAAAGATGATATCCTCACAAGACTTACCAACTGATATGATAAATTCACCTGGTTCAACAACACGTTTCATATCTCTATTGATTAACGAGAAGTGCTCAGGAGCAAGTTTCATAGTCACTCTCTTAGTTTCACCTGGTTCTAAGTATACTTTAGAGAAGCCTTTAAGAGCTATGATAGGCGAAGAAACTGTACCGATAACATCACCAACATAAAGTTGAACAACGTCAGCACCTGCACGTTTACCAGTGTTAGTAACGTCTAATGAAACGTTAACATCACCATGGATAGTACCATCTGTAGGAGCAATCTCTAAGTTAGAGTATTCAAATTCTGTGTAGCTAAGTCCATGACCGAAGCAGTAAAGTACTTCCTTACCATTACCATCAATGTAGTTTCTACGAGAAGATTTCTTACGAGAATAGAATGAAGGCATAGTGTTTTGATCTAATGGGAAAGTGATTGTTAAGTGACCCGATGGGTTAACATCACCGAAAAGAACATCACATACTGCATCACCACCACTTTCACCTGGGAACCATGCTTCAATAATAGCATCACATTTAGGTTCTATATCTGTAAGAATTAATGGTCTACCATTAAGAAGTACTGTAGCTGTAGGTTTACCTGCTTTAACAACTGCATCAATAACTTTGTGGTCTTCAGCAGAGATATTAAGATCTGATTTATCCTTAGATTCACCTACCTCATCTTGTCTTTCACCCATAACGATGATAACAGCGTCAGAATTTTTAGCAGCTTGAGTCATTTTAGCATAATAGCTATCTTGTGAAGCCATTTCTAATAATCTCCATTGACACTTAATGCTAGCAACATCATCTTTCTCGTTGTACTCAACAGTGATAGGTGTTTTACCAGCTTTTAAGAATATTTTCGCTGTGTTGCGTTTGTTGCTCTTAGCGTAATCCCAACTATCAATTAAGATTTTGTTATTGATGAATAATTTACCTCTATCGTCAGCATTTAACATAAACTCATACTCACCTGGGTAAGGAACATCTACATAACCCGACCAACGAGCTGAGAAGTTGTTGTCATTAACACCTGGAGCAGGAGATAGGTTGTGCCAGTAAGGAGCAATATCATCATAAGCAGTATAAACAGGTTGTCCCTCTAAATCGTCATTGTTGAAGAAGTCAACTTTCAAACCTTTCTGTGTAGAATTTACAGCAGGAGAAAGCATATTTAAAGGAATGTTAGAGAAGTTTTTAGATAAACTGTTGCTGATAAGGTTAATTTTCACTTTGTCACCAAAACGTTTTTTAAGACCTTCATATACAGTAACACCACGAGCACCTATAGGAGAATAACCACCTAAAGAAGAAACGTCAGCTAAGTTACCAACAATAGTGATAGTTTTAACGTCGTTGCTAAATGGTAGAGTGTTTTTATCATTTTTTAATAAAGTGATAGAGCTACGAGCTACATCAAGAGCTAACTGTTGGTGCTCAGCAGTGCGGAATCTTTGAGCAATAAGTGTAGGGTCTACATAAGGATTGTCAAATAATCCTAACTCAAATTTCACACGTAAGATGTCACCTACAGCGCTGTCTATAGTAGCCATAGGAATAGAACCATCATTTACAGCTTCAATTACTGCCGCTTGGAATACAGCGTAAGGGAAGTCATAGAATTGCATATTTAAACCAGCATTGATAGATGCGGCAACAGCTTCTTTCTCAGTTGCAGCAGTCATGTGGAAGTCTAACTGTAAAGCAATAGCGTCAAGGTCAGAAACTACAAAGCCATTGAAACCCCAGTCGTCTCTAAGTACGTCTGTAAGTAACCATTTGTTAGAGATACAAGGAATACCATCTAAATCGTGGTAAGCAGCCATGATACCTCTAGCGTTAGCTTCTTTTACAGCTTTTTCAAATACGTAAAGAGGCTCAGAACGAGCTTCTCTTTCACCGATGTGTGCAGGTGCTGCATTGTGACCATTCTCAGGCTCACCATGTACTGCATAGTGTTTAGGCTCTGAAGCTACAGTGTTATGATCAGAAAGAGTGTCTCCTTGCATACCTTTGATAAGGTTTACACCCATACGAGCAGAAAGGTAAGTGTCTTCACCGAAAGTTTCCTCAACACGTCCCCAACGGATGTCGCGCGAAAGGTCAAGGTTAGGACCTAGAACAAAGTGTACACCGTGAGCTCTAGCTTCTGCTCCTATAACTTTACCAATTTGGTTCATCATAGTAGTATCCCATGTTGAAGCGTTACCTAGAGGAATAGGGAAGTTTGTAGCACCTCTACCGCCGTATCCGTGTAGAGCTTCCTCAATAAAGATGATAGGAATACCTAGACGAGAACCCTCAATACAACGCTTTTGAAGAGCATTTGCCATCTCAGCAGTTTGTGGGTAAAAGTCGTGGATAGCTCCAATGTTCATCTTGTCTATGTATTTTACTAAATTTTCTTCGTTGAAAGTGATAGTGTCTACAACGATTTCTTTAGCACGTAACATATCCATTTGAGCTACCTTTTCTTCAAGTGTCATTCGTGAAACAAGGTCTTTAACCCTTTCTTCAACCGAATATTTTGAGTTCTTGTATTTAGGCTCAGAGTCACAACTTGTAGCAACTGAACTAAATAAAATTACACTTCCTATAAAGTATAAAATTTTTCTCATAAAATAATGTGTTAATGGTTTATTGATTGATAATTGATTGTCTGTCTGTCTGTCTGTCTGTCTAATAAAAAAAACCTTGCAATTGTTGAAAACAGCTTACAAGGTTTTTAACGATGTATAAATTTAAAGGAATATGTTAATTGTTAGTGGTTTGGCACTAAGAGATATCCTTTTATTTTAGGGGCGTTCTAATAATTGGTTTTACTCGATTTTTAGAAGTTCCCTTTAGTCTATAAAACAACTGTGTTTATACTGTGTTTAGGAAGTACAACAGTTTCTTTTTTACCGTCAACTACGATTTCTACAGTACGATTTTTACCTGTACGTTCAAATAATAACATTACAACTTGATTCTCAGGAGTAACAAATGCTAAAGCATCTTCTACACCGTCAAGTTTTAAGTACTTACTACCAGGAGCTACGAAATGACTGATGTGTTTCATTAGGTAGTACTCGCTAGAGAATTCGTAAGTTTTTGTTTCAGGATCAACAACTACAAGAGAGTTTTGAGCCCAACCCCAACGGCTAATACCACCTTCTTCAAGAGAGATATTCCAGTACATATATGCTGAAGTACCATTATCGAAGTAGTGTTTTAACAATTCCCAAGAGTGAGTAAGGTGTTCCCAGTCATTTTTACCGTCACCACATTCTTGTTCTGTTTGGTATAATAACATATCAGGGTAGTTTTTGTGAACTGTAGGAATAGCATCTCTACCTGCCCATTGGAAACCTACACCTTTAATATATTGCTTAGATTTAGGGTCTGTAAGGATAGTGTCAACAAGTTTAGCATCTGGACGTTCCATAGTACCGAACATAATCTCTACACCTTGCTCTTCCATTTTAGGACCTAAGTGTGAGCCAATGAAGTTAGCTAAACTTTGAGCTTGCCAACAACAGCTAGGGAATACTTGGTCTGAGTTAAACTCATTCTGAGGCATAACAGCAAAAATATCTATACCTTCTTGTTTATAGGCTTCAATAAACTTAGAGAAGTATAAAGCATAAGCAGATAAGTATTTATCTTCTTGTTTAAACATGTCAGTACCTTCAAATCCTTGATTGTCTTTAGCTAGACCATTGTGATATTTAGGATTAGGAGCATCGCCGTTATATTTTGCAGCATAGTGACCATTGTATTTCATCCATGTAGGAGGAGACCAAGGTGAAGCCCATATTTTAACTGATGGATTATATTTCTTTGCGGCATTGATAAATGGAATAAGAGTGTTCTTATCGTTATCAATAGAGAAAGTTTTCATATCGAAATCTCCGTCAGTTTCGCAATATGAATACCAATCTAAAGAGAAGTCGTTAGCGCCTAAAGGCATACGGCAAATGTTGAAGTTTGCTCCATAAGAAGGCTGGAAAAGCTCTTTTAAGATACTTTCACGATCTTCTGGCGAAAGAAGACTAAGTGAAGTCCATCCTAGTTCATTAAAACAAGCTCCGAAACCGATAACCTCCTGTTCTACAGCAGATTTGTCTACTGTAATAACAGAAGCTGTAGCTTCGTCAGCTTTTACGGCAGTTTCGTAATTCCATCTGTCAGTTTCACTTGTTGAGACAAGCGTCACGTTACTACTTTGATTGCTACAGCTTGCAAATAAAGCTACAGCTATAGCAGCACTATAAAATTTCAGTTTCATATTTGTTGGTTTTAAGGTTTTGAATACAAAAGTAACAAAAAAGTTTAAGATTTCAATAGGAAATCTTAAATACAAGAAAAAAAAGAAGAAATAGGTGGTTTTTAGTGTTAGGTGATAGGTCATAGGTGCGACAAGCGACTAAATACTGTTGAGAATCTTTCCAACAATCTTTAGTCGCTTGTCGCACCTATGACCTATCACCTATGACCTATGACCAACAAGGTTTACTTATAAGAGTAAGCGCTCTTTGTTGATAACTCATTGTTATTTGCAAAAGGTACTATTGTGAACCCAAATTGGTATTCTTGATTAGTCCTTAACATGTATTGCTCATAAGGTTGAGCACCCCAACTGTTATCACCTCCTACGCCTGTCATAGCTGCATCAAGAGATAATTCCACATAATTCTGTGGTTTTATATCGTTTATATGCGTTTGTTTTGGTTTTTTAAAGCTAAAGTTTTTATCACTTTCATTATCTTTATAATTTGTATATTGATAAGGTCGATTTGAACTCTCAGCATCAAAATCCTCTACACTATTTCTTAAAGCGTTAAACTCAAAACTATCATCTGCCTGTATGTAAAGACCATTTCCTTCATTACTATAAAGCATTAAATAACGACAGTCAGTTTTGTGACCGTTTTCTTGAGGTCTCACATAAGGGTAGTATTGGTCTGAAACATTTGAATTATAAATTCCCATTTCTGCTGCATATTTTCTATCAACGTAATTCTCAAAAGGTCCTCTACCATAGAAGCTAAGATTGTCATAATCTTTAGGTATCCTCATACGCACTCCTACACGTGGAATTAAAGTATCACCTTTTTTCGATGCACTAAGATGAGCGCTAACATGTATAGTCCCAGCACCACTTATTTTGTAATTTAGAGTATAAACAACATCTAATTTTCTAAACTTATATGTTGTTAAGATATTTATGTAGCCTTTCTCTTTCTTAACATCAAAATTATTCACATCAGCTTCATTCTGAGTTTCAAGCCAAGGTTTCCATTGCTCAGGAAGATTAGCTCCATAATCATTATCTGTAGGTGCTCTCCAAAACTGAGGTCTTAAATTATATTCATTATATAATAACTCTTTACCTTTCTTAACTATAGAGACAATACCACCACCTTTTTTGTCAAAGACTATCTTAGTGTCGTCAGTCATAACAGTCACAAAATTGCCTTTCTTGTCTACAGAAGGAGTCGTGATGGATGTATATTTTGTTTTCTCTCCCGTATCCTTAATAAAGAACTGTTCATTTGCTACTACATAGCCTTTTTCAACTAATCTTGAAGAACTCTTGGTTTCTGCTTTTACGTTTAAGAAATATTCTACTCCTCTTTTCGGCAAGAAAACTATAGGAATATTAACTCCCACCTCTTTTTGAGGTTCAATACCTATATCTTCTAGTTCCCCGCTAGCTACAACAACACCATTTCCTATAATTTCATACTTAAATATAAATTGATCAAGGTTCGTAAAGAAGAAACGGTTCTCAATAACAAATTCTAGTTTTTTCTCGTCAAAATCTTTAAAGTTTATGTTTTGATATACTTTCTTAACTTCATAAGCTCCTGGGTGATATGATTTTCTATCCGACGATATTAAGCCATTACATAGGAAATTACCATCTGAGTAGGCTTTATTGCCAAAATCTCCTCCATAAGCCCAGAATCCACCATCTTTATCAGTCCAAATACCTTGGTCTACCCAATCCCATATAAAGCCACCTTGAAGGTTAGGATATTTATAGATTACATCCCATAAATCTTTGAAATTACCTGTAGAATTACCCATAGCGTGAGCATATTCTGATGCAATATAAGGACGATCAGTTTCTGACTCTCCCCACTGCTTAAGTAGGGCAGCTGAAGGGTATTGAGGACAGAAAATATCAGTATTCCATTCCAGGTAAGCGCGCTCATATTGAACAGGACGCTGTTTTTCGTTAGCTTTAACAAATTGGTAAGTTTTGTAGAAATTATAACCATTACCAGCTTCATTTCCTAGAGACCAAAATATTACAGAAGCATGACTTTTGTTTCTTTCATACATATTTTGAGTACGCTCCATGTGCGCTTGTAACCATTGAGGATTATTACCTAGGGATCTTCCCTTGGTAAGGTCATAACCCATGCCATGAGATTCTATATTTGCTTCATCACAGATGTAGAATCCATATTTATCAGCTAATTCATAGAAAATAGCACTTTGTGGATAATGAGAACATCTTATAGCATTAATGTTTAGCTTTTTCATCATCTCAAAATCTTTCATTATGGTCTGTTCGTCTACAACGTGTCCATTGTAAGGGTGATGTTCGTGTAAGTTTACACCCTTAATATGTACTGGTTGCCCATTTATAAGAAGTTGATTACCATCTATCTCTATACTTCTAAAACCTATTTTTCTTTGTATAAATTCAGAGTTCCAACCATCTTCATTTTGTACTCTTACTACAATAGAATACAAGTCAGGTTTTTCAGCACTCCACTTACGCACATCACGTACAGGAATAGAGAAAAACACTGTGTCTTGTTCTCTCATTTTGAACTTAGTATACTTATTATTACTGCTTACAGATTTCCCATCAGGGTCATATAAGTCATAGTAAATTCTTTTTTCTTTAGGATTTAGATAATGAGACTTCATTATTATCCCAAATTCTAAATACCCATTTGTATATGTAGGGTCTAAGGTTGTTGATACAATAAAATCTCGAATACGCACTTTAGGTTGAGATATTAGGTAAACATCTCTTTCTATTCCGTTTAAATGCCAGAAGTCTTGGCATTCAAGATAAGATCCTGTACTCCATTTATACGCTACTAAAGTAAGGCTATTAGTTCCTTCCTTTACATATTTTGTGATATTAAATTCAGCAGGATTTTTAGAATCTTCACTATACCCCACTCTATGTCCATTTACATATACAAAAGAGCCTGATTTTATAGCTCCTATATTTAAGAAAATTTCTCGTTCATCCCATTCAAAAGGCACTTGAAAGTTACGACGATACACACCTACAGGAATTTCAGCAGGTAATGTAGGAGGAGTAGGATTTACAGGCATAAAGTTATAAACCGTATTTGTGTAAACAGGATTATCATATCCACCTGTAGACCAATTAGAAGGTACAGTGATTTTATCCCATGACTCATCATTGTAATCACTTTGTGTGTAATTATCAGTATACATTTTATGACTAGAAATGTATTTAAACTTCCATTCGCCATTTAATGACTGATAATATAAAGACTCGTCATAGTTATCTTTTACGGCCTGATCTCGTTTATGATAAGTCATAAACTGAGCTCTAGGATATTCTCTATTAACAGATGATATTTCTGGACTTGTAATCTCTATAGGAAGTTCTTGTGCGATAGTTTTACTTATCACACAGCCACAAGTTAGTAATGCTAAAATAATAGATTTAATTCTCATAATAATCTAAAAATAAACAAGTTCTTAAAATATAAGTGTATCGAAATATGCAGTTACATCTTTGCAATAAATTACATCAAACAATGATAAAACTTGCTAAATTAGGAAATTATTGCAATATAACACTTTTAAAATTACATATTAGATCAACAAAAGTAATCATTTTTTTGATAACTGAGCTTATAAGTCTTATATTTGTAGCCGAAAAGGGCATTGATAGGCTTTTTGTTAGCCTGATTATAGGATAGATATTTTGCATCTCTCCTAGATAAAATGAAGTTATTTCCCTGAAATTATTAAAAAAATATTTATATGAAAGCATTTGTTTTTCCTGGTCAAGGAGCACAATTTGTAGGTATGGGTAAAGACCTATACGAAAGTTCAGCAGAAGCTAAAGAATTATTTGAAAAAGCTAATGAAATTTTAGGCTTTAGAATTACAGACATTATGTTCGAAGGAACAGACGAAGAGTTAAAACAAACAAAAGTTACTCAACCAGCAGTATTTTTACATTCAGTAATTTCTGCTATTGCTATGGGTGAAGAATTCCAACCAGATATGGTTGCAGGTCACTCATTAGGCGAATTTAGTGCATTAGTTGCTGCTAAGGCTCTTTCTTTTGAAGAAGGTCTTACATTAGTTTCTAAGCGCGCCATGGCCATGCAAAAGGCTTGTGAAGCTCAACAATCTACTATGGCTGCTATCATCGGTCTTGACGATAAAGTTATTGAAGATGTTTGTGCATCTATCGACGCGGTTGTTGTTCCTGCAAACTATAACAGTGTAGGTCAGCTAGTAATCTCTGGTTCTATAGAAGGCATAGATGAGGCTTGTGCTAAACTTACTGAAACAGGCGCTAAACGTGCTCTTAAACTAAACGTTGGTGGTGCTTTCCACTCTCCACTTATGGAGCCAGCACGTGTAGAACTTGAAGAAGCTATCAAAGCGGCAGACTTCCAAACTCCTATTTGTCCTGTTTACCAAAATGTAGACGCTAAACCTTACACTGATAAGGAAGAAATTAAAGCTAATCTTATAGCTCAATTAACATCTCCTGTTAGATGGACTCAAATAGTTCAAAATATGTTAGCGGATAACGCAGAGTCATTTAAGGAATTAGGACCTGGTAAAGTTTTAGCTGGCCTTATTAAAAAAGTAGATAGAAAAGCTGTAGTGCTTTAGTTTTCCAAAATAATCGTCATAAATAAAAAACAGTGATTTCTCCATAAGGTGAACTCACTGTTTTTTTAAGATACTTCTAGAAACTAAATTTTAACGCTTTCAAATCTTGAAATTTCACCTTTTGCTAATTTTATACATCCCTAACACTATTATTAGTGTAATCACTTCAGCCGCAGGCACAGCTAACCAAATACCCAACTTTCCCAAAATTGCAGGCATCACAAAAAACAGAGCAATTAATAAAATATACCCTCTCAATACTGAGATAACATTTGCCTTTTTATAGTTTTCAATAGACTGATAGTACCCCAAAAACATCATATTAAGCGCAAAGAAGACATATCCCACAGCAAAAATTGGCATTCCATATGAAGCAATCTCATATGCTGGATAGCTACTATCCAAGAAAAACGCTACCATCTGAGGTGCAAATATCATCACTAAGGCAGTAATTACTATAGCAAAACCCACCCCATAAATTATAGTTAGTCGGAAACTATTACGAACTCGATCAGTCAACCCAGCACCATAGTTATAGCTAATAATTGGTTGTGCTGATTGCGAAATAGCGTTATTTACCATAAAAATAATCGGAAAATAATAGCATATAATACTATATGCAGCAATTCCATCTTCACCATAGTACTTCAAAAAGACATAATTACCAACAAATAACATCACTGCAATAGCCATTTCACCCAAGAATGCAGCTGAACCAAGGCGTACCATATATCCTATGTTTCGGCAAGTCAACATTAAACTCTTTAACGATAATTTAAGCCTATATAGTTTTATTATTTTTGAGAAAAACAGCAAATATATCAATACAGAAATTCCTGCAATAGCAATACTTCCTGCGGTAGCAATAACAGCTCCCTTGATTCCCATATCATACTTAACAACAAACACATAATCGCCAACAACATTAAGTAATGAAGGTAACGCAATACATAACATAGCTATATTAGGCGAACCATCTAATCGGATGATAAATAATCCAATATGTTCAATCATATAAAGCACCATTGAAAGCGCAAGTATACGCACGTAAATCTCAACCATAGGTAAAAGTCTCTCGGTTGCTCCAAGCATTAGGGCAACATTCTCGCTATTAAAATAAATATACCCAGAAATTATTGTGAATAATCCTGCTGATACAATTATCGCCTGCGTTACATTAATATTGGCAGCCTTTATCTTCCCTTTTGATAAGTGAACCGAAGCAACCACTGAACTCCCAACGCCAAACATTAGTGCAAAAGCAGTAGAAAACAAGAATAACGGAGCAGAGATATTTACCGCTGCTAATGCATCACTTCCAACATATCTACCTACAAAAAAACCATCAGCAATGGTTACAAGAATTCCTGAAACCATACCTAAAAGTGTAGGTAAAAGTATCTTGAAATATAGTTTTCCTATATCAGCTTTACCCCAATCTATACTATCTCTCTTAGTCATAAATATTATTTTTATACATTTTCGACTACAAAGGTAATAAATTTAACAATTCCTATATGAGTTAAATTTGGTGTATTATTGTGTAATTCGTGCAAAATTATTATCTTTGTGATTATGGTGAAAAATAGATGTGGATTTCAGATTATTAAGCATGTGGCGGTGGAGATACCTTTAGGTTATATCTTTATCGGTTCAATTTCTATGTTTAGGTGTGTTAGTGGTTCTGCTACTGTAGATCGTGATGGATTTTTATTTACTTTTGTAGCTGGATCACATATTTCTCTCTATGAGTCGTCGATGTACCGTATTTGTTCGGCAACAGAAGATTTTGAATATATTGAGTGTCGTATGGATCTTGACTTTGCAACAGAACTATATCCATATATAGACAACAATACATGGAACGTATTTGGGTATAACAATTCATTGGTAACAAATGTTCTAGAAAAGGATATGCTAGGGTTATATTTTCAACAGTTATGCAATATATATAAAGAGCAAGATATTCAATACAGCCGACAAATTGCACTTCATACAGCGGTAAGTTATATCTTGTCACTATATAATAGATTATTAAAATGTGGTACTCTCACAAATGAGAACACTACTCCTATATCAGTAAATTATAGTTCAATGGTAGATTATTTCTACTATCTCTGCTCTACGCACCACATAACAGAGCGCAATATAGATTTCTATGCAAAAAAGTTAAATATAAGCAAACGCCATCTTTACAACATCATCCAAAATTCAACCGACTTAAGTCCGAAACAAATTTTAGATGGTTTTGTTATTGCTACTATCAAGAAACAGCTACTCACTACATCACTTACGATTCAGCAAATAGCCGAACAACTTAACTTCCCCGACCAATCGACACTACGTCAATTCTTTCATAGAAAGATGGGCATTTCGCCATCAGAGTATCGTAGTAAATGTAAAGGTTAAAGTTAAGAAATGTTATTACCAAACCTTAATTGCTCGATTATACACAATTTATTTCCCCCAGAATTAATAATTAATATCTAATAACGACAAGCAACTAAAAATTGCATGAATGATTTTGTGAATGATTTCCACGCTTGTCGCGACCTCTTTGACCTCTTTGACCCCTTTGACCCTCCAACAATCTTTCAAGCTATTATTCCACGCTTGTCGCCCTACAAGCTACAAGCTAAAAGCTAAAAGCCACAACATCCATCCTCAACACAAACCAAAGTTAACCTCTAATTACTGAACTCACAAATTAACTATCATATACCATAAAAAAGGGTTGTAAATCTCTCGATTCACAACCCTAATAAGTGGCGGCACCTACTCTCCCACGTTAATACGCAGTACCATTG
>JAWXTP010000083.1:0-13066 GCA_044433415.1 Rikenellaceae bacterium | reverse complement strand
ACCTGAGACAGCTGTAGCACCATTATTATACATAAATACCCCTATTTGGTCGCCCTCGTCCCAGGCTGTACCTGTCACACGAGTGGATATACCCGAAGTGAAAACCACCTCAGATGATTCCTCTTGGGTTTGCACCTCGCTCTTTTGACACGAAGCAAACCCTATTGCCACTGCCAAACTAAATATATATACTATTTTTTTCATCTTTATAATTAATTATTAGAGGTTTGCCAAGTTAACACTGGATAGCCATTATTAATATTATTGGTGTCATAAACCCACTCACTACTATTTCCGTAAGATTCGTTTGTAAAGTAGTATAACAGTGAGCCCTCAGTTGTAGCAGAGCTTTTCATCATATCTGTTGAAAGACCATAACTTGTGTTTTCATTACCACCTTGTACTGCACCTGTAACTTCAGCCACCTCATTCTCATCATAATAACAATAATTTGCTGCATATTTTGACAATGAACTATATCCAACAACACCACCTACGTTTAATTCTCCACTAACAGACCCTATATTGTAACTATTATTAACAGCAAAAACATATGGTTCCTGGCTAATCTCATTAATATCAGATCCTAAAATACCACCAACATTACCTTTAGCCTTAACCGAGCCAGTGTTATAACAATTACTAATCGTAGTTGGCACACCACTAGATTTATTAATGTACCCAACAATACCACCGACCACAGTAGTCTCATTATCTGATGTTGACTCAATTGAACCACTGTTATAACATTCTGATATTGTTGAACCACTAGCACTTCCTGTAATACCCCCAACGTAACGACTAGAGTTGTAAAATGATTTTTTGTTGTAACACCTCTCTACCGTAGAAGAAATAATGTCTCCAGCAATACCTCCAACGCATTGGTCATTTGCCTCAACCAATCCCTCGTTGTAACAGTCACTCACTGTAGAGCTAGAGCTATATCCAACAATACCTCCAACATATCTATAAGAACTATATACTGAACCTTCATTATAACAGTTCTCTATACTAGAACTTTCACGAATGTATCCAGCAATACCTCCGACATACCATTTTCCTGTTATGCTGCCACTCACACTAATATTTTTGATTGTTGCTCCACTAATACTCCCAAAAAGTCCTTGATAATTAGACTCTGCCTGATTGATATACAAACCACTAATCTTGTAGCCATTACCATCAAATATACCCATATACATATACGAAGACGAATTCGACGTACCAATAGCAGTAAACTCATTCTCAGCAACACCTTTCCCCTCAGCATCTATACCACCAAGGTCAATATCCTGCAACAACTTACCATTGATAGAAATGTTAGTCTTACCAAAATTAAAATACGAGTCACCACCACTAGTAGTTAAATCACTCACGCTACAAGCCGAGCCATTTACCAAGTCAGCAAAAGCTCTCATACCATTTGCCGAAGCTATCTCGTAAGTTTCAGTTGTGGAGTTGTATGAAATATCAGCAAATGCTGTTAATCCCAAATCGCCTTTAATAACTTCACCCCACTCAGTAATATCACCAGTGATAAGCTCACTTTTTCATTACCAACTACAAGGTTAAAGTTATACTGTGTATTCTCCGCGAAAGTACCCGATAAGTTAACACCAAATAACTCACCATCTACCGAAAGTGTCAACGTAGATGAAGATACAGTTTGTGGAATAATTATCGCTTCTATTACGTTGTTTGATTCATCGTAAAATAACGAAACATCAGAAGTTGTAGACCATGCCTCTATTGAAACAGCATCTTTAGCACCCTCAGCATTGCTAATAGCGTATGTACCATCTGTCACAATATCCGAAAGCGAAATATTCGAAAGTGTAGCACCTTCCTTAGTTTCTTTAAATTCTACTGAAATAGCAATCTTACTCATTTTACGATTGAACTTAAGCTCTGGGCAATCCCCCTCACTACAATTCTGTTCTGCTGCCACCATAAAGTCGTTAGCTTTAAGGTCATCAACAGTTGATTGGTCTGTCGTGTTAAGTATCACTAAACTGTTAACAACAGTCATTGTGTAAGGGTGGTATGCTATGAAATCTACAGCACTACCATCCGATGGATACAATATAGGATCTGTAGAAGTAAATGTACCACTTGCAGCATCCTCTGTAGAGTATAGTACATTTAAATTTGATTCGACTCCTGATCCATTCTCATACATAAACACCCCTATCTGGTCGTCATCGTCCCACGCAGTAGGATATACCTGAGGTGAAAACTACCTCTGATGTGCCGCTCACCTCGGGGATTGACTCCTCACTCTTTTGACAAGCTGCAAGAGCGACAATCATTAGTGTTGTTAATATTTTTTTCATATTTTTAGTTTTATTGTTTTTTTTAACTGGGTCGAACTGGGTTAGACTGAGTCAATTTAACCCAGTAATTAATCATTAACTATTAATCATTATTCACTAACTTCATCCACATATATTATACTTCCCCAGCCTACAGAACTATCTGTTAGGTTAGTAACGTTTTTATTATTACTATGAACATAAAGCGTTGGAGATGAAGTCACATTAATTAATATTGAAACATCACAAGTAATTGTATTTTCAGTAGTTAGACTAACATCTTTCAGTACTTCACAGCCATAAAATGCATATTCCCCAATATTAATAACACTAGGCAATTCCACACTTTCAAGAGAAGTACAAAAACTTAATGCCATTCCACCTAATATCTTAACATTAGGTAACTCGACCTCAGAAAGTGTAGAACAGAAAACAAATGCTGTTTGTCCAACTGCATCAGCAATAGGACAAGAAATACTTTTAAGAGAAGTACAATAATAAAATGCTGACTCATTAATTATCTTAACATTAGGAGCCACAACCGAGAAAGATCCACTATATTTACCAAATGCAACACTCACAATCGACGTTAAGTTAGAAAAGTAAAGCGTTATATCACGACCATCTGCATTAGCAGCAGTAATTGCCTCTTTGATACCAGTATAGTCTGTAATCTCCTCATCAGAAATCATCCAAGTATCGCCATCAGGAACATTACTTGCACTTATATCATCTGCGCCAATCTCAGCACCTAGATATATTATCTCTCCCCAGTATACAGACTCCCCTGTTAGGTTGGCAACGTCTTTATTATTACTATGAACATAAAGTGTTGGATATGGTGATGATGTTACAGTACCTAGTATAGATTCACCACAAGTAATCGGACTTTCAGTGGTTAAATTAACTGTTTTCAGTGATGCACAATTAATAAATGCAGATTCTCCAATATTAGTAACATTAGGAAAATCCATAGTTTCAAGAACATAACATTTTGAAAATGCATAGCTTCCAATTGTCGTAGCATTAGGCAATTCAACACTTTCAAGACACCAACAAATATGAAATGCATAATCTCCAACATTTTCAACACTAGGGAAATACGCACTTGTTAAACCTATACACGAATAAAACGTCTCATCTTCAATTGTCTTAACTTTAGGTGCTTGAATCGAAAAGATTCCACCATAACCCTTAGAAGGAGTATAAAAAGCGTCCTCCACAATCGACGTTAAATTAGGAAATACAAGCAGAATCTCACGACCATCTGTATTAGCAGCAGTGATTGCCGCTTTAATACCAGTATAGTCTGTAATCTCCTCATCAGTAATTACCCAAGTAGTTCCCGTAGGGACATAACTAGCATCTATCTCACTAGCTTTATAATTACGTGTTGCCAGACTTTCCTCCACTTCAACTATTTCACCCCAGCCGTTAATCGTTGCACCTGTAATTTCGGCTTGCTCAGCTACATTCGAGATAGTTAGGTAAGTGTAGTTATGTGTAGCACGTGCAAAAGATACTGTAGCTTCACTTGTGTTTTGAATAGTGATAGAAAATTCCTTCGTATCGGTTCCGTTAATACCTATAACAACATCTATTGTAAGACTTCCACCTGCTTCAACGTCAAAAGGTAGGATATTAAGCCTTGTAATAGCTTGCCTATAAGCACCATTACTACCCACCACAGGCGAAAAAGCTACATTTATATCTGTAGCACTTACGTCACCTATTTCACTTGTGTATAGGTCACTACTATCATAATCTTTAGTCATATCTACTACAGCCTTTGCATGAATATTCTTATAAGTCACACTTTCAATGGTGTAGACTTCAAAGATGGCATAATCCTCTAGATAGATATCTACAACCATGAAAGCTCCTAGGTGCTTCATAGAAAGTGCTGACACTGTGTTATCCACTAGTGAAGTGGTTGCTATCTGTGTGTCATTGATAAAGTAGGTTTTGTTAAGTTCTCCATTTTGCCCTGTGATATCTATAGGATAACAGCCATTTGTAATTTCAACACCCTCCTCGTAAGGATAGATAAAACGGTGGTTGTCAGCATCAGTTACTATATCTCCTGTAAAAGTTGATGACTGTTCGTCGTAAGTATCCATTGAGAATTGATTAACACCTGTGCAGTTTGTATACCACGCAGAGATTTCATCTTCTGTGTCCCACGCGAAAGACCACTCATCATCACTACTTGTATCAGCTGAAACACGAGTCTCAGCATCTACTAGCGATGCCGTAAGCGAAACTGTTGTTGTTTCTGCAAAAGGTTCTGTCAGTGGTTCTGTCACTTCCTTATTACAAGAAGTGAGAACCACAAACAGTAATCCCAATATTAAATTTTTCTTCATATCTTTTATAGTTTATTGTCGTCTATTACTTAAAGATGAACCATAAGAAGTAGCCTCAATACCACTAGCACAAAGGACACCTTCGATTTCAATTTCTATAACCTCTATTTGAGGTGCTTCATAATTCTTATTCATAATATTTTTGTTTTAATATTTATTAATGTTTTTATTGTGTTGAGGTAAAAACTTATCTTACCTTTTGGAAACCATGCTAGATAACGTGTTGATGGTTCTGTAGGGGCAGCCCCTACATTAGGTCATCATGTTATTTAACCTGGTTTCTAAATTGAATCGTTTTTACTAAGTACAGGATAACCACTGTTGCTATTATCTGTATCTTCATCCCAAGGTGCAGAATCCTGATCCCCATTAAGAGTTGTAGCAAATTCTCCGTTAGTCATTGTAGTACTTAAATCTGAGACTCCTAGGACGTTTGTTTCTGTACATTCCGAATATATGTACCCTATAGCATTATAACTACATGTACTAGAATCATACGAGCAGTTAGTTGCATATGTATAACTAGCGTACCCAATAACACCACCTAGATTTGAAGTTCCGACAACTCCACCTGTGTTATAACAATTTTCAATATATAATGAACCTGTACGACTACCACCATTAACAAAGCCAACAACACCACCAACGGATTCAACACCCTTCACTGTAGCTGTATTATAGCTATTAGTTACATAAGCTCCCCCATTTATATATCCCGTAATACCACCAACATAATTACTAGATCCAGCAGTAACTTCACCAGTATTGTAACAATTTGTTATTTTATACTCAGAACCATAATTACCTAAAAACCAACCTACAATACCTCCTGTACCAGCATAAGAACTACCACTACTAGAACCTGTATTTGTTACACTTCCAGTATTGTAACAACTTTCCATTGAGCCATATCGAAAATACCCTACAATACCTCCTACAGAAATGCCTGCAGAAGAAAGCACTCCTGTATTGTAGCACCAATCTATTTCACTATATTCAGCAGCTCCTGCAATACCTCCGACATAAAAAGAAGTACCTGTTACTGTTACATTATTATAACATCCAGTAATAACACTAGTATTGTCAGTCGTTCCATTACAATAACCAACAATACCACCTACACTAGAACCTGCCGTAATTTCACCACTAACCCCTAAATTTGAGATATTAGCACCATAGGCATATCCAAAGAGACCTTGATAACTAGAGCTGTTATTGATATACAAACCCTTAACCTCATAGCCTCCTCCATCGAAAGAGCCCGAGTATCCACAATTTTCAGTAGAACTTGTATACCAACCTATCGGAGTCCACTGATTAGTTTCTGAACCGTCAAGGTCTATGTCATTCATCAAACATCCATTTAAAGTTGTCTTACCACCATTTACCAAAGTAGCAAATAGTTTCAACCCTGCAGCTGAGTATATCATATACGTATCTCCTTGAAGTTCAATGTCCTTAGTCAAAGAAACATCCGTTTGAACATCCCAACTTATTGAACCATCAGCAGTAAGCTCCACATAAGTCATACCTGTATCACCTACCACAGCGGAGAAGTTATACTGTTTACCTGCTTCTATACTTGTTAGTGCAAGGGTTGCTTCATAGTAGTTCATTTCATCTGTAAAGATTATACGGTCGCTCTCAGCATCAGCAGAAGGAACTACAATAACAGTAAACACTGCTTCATCAGTAGCTTCATCATACGAGGCTTGCACCATCTTTAACACTTGAGTTTCACTACTTGAAACCCTTGTGTCGTTTGCCACATCATACTGCACATAGTCAGTATAGAGAGTTGCTGCAAGAGAGCTTAAATCCGTAAATGCTGACAATTCGTGATAATTACTTACTGTGATTTGCACTTTCGCAAGAGCATGCCCAAATTGAAATACCTGAGTACCACTTGTTTGGTTTGTAAGATTCTTACTAGACAGTAGGTCTACCTTATCTTGTGCGTCCTGAGTACCATCCTGAGAAGAAATATCAAAGACAGCATCACTTGTCTCAAAGCTCCACTCCTCATCATAAGGGTAGAAAGCTATGAAATCTACTCCCTCACCATCTTCTGAATAGTATATAGTCTCAGAATCAGAGTCTGGGGTTAACGAAACTGATGCTGCACTTTCAGCAGCTAGGTATTTTATGTTGTCGTAAAGTACATTTTGATTACTTGACTTTAACATTGTGATACCTATTGCATCACCTTCGTCCCACTCGTTATTAGTCACACGAGTAAGTGACGAGATTGACTCTGCACTAAACGACACCTTGTTAGTATCGCTCATTTGATCAGCAGAGGGATCTTTCTGACACGAAGCGAAACATAGCGCCACTGCCAAACATATTATATTTAATTTCTTTTTCATGTTTTACTTTTTTTCGTTAGGAGTATATTACCATCACCGTCATTGCGAACTCAACCCGTCATTGCGGACTCGATCCCGTCATTGCGGGCTCGATCCGCAATCTCGAATCAGCTCAACAGCTTAAAGTTTATTCTTCTACCTGTACCACTAACACTGGGTAACCATCATTAACACCTTCGGTATCAGCAGTCCAACTTGTGCTACCACCAAGGTCAAAGTAGTATAACAACGAGCCCTCAGTTGCAACATCACCTTTCATCATCGCTGTAGTAAGACCACAGTAGTTAGTACCACTGTCTGCTGTTTGCACTGCACCAATATCACCTGCTACATCCTTATCATAGTAACAATAACTTACTGTAGAACTATCATTAATATACCCAACAACTCCTCCTTTATTAGTAACTGATTCTGCTAAGATTCCTCCTGCATTATAACTGTAGCTCACTGTAGAACTATCATTAATATACCCAACAACTCCACCGACAGTATTAAATAATCCTGAAACTGTACCTTCATTTCTACAGTTAGACATGGTAGTATAAGAAGCATATCCAACAATTCCACCGACACATGTAGTGGAACCTGTAACATCTCCAGTATTATCACAGTTATCCACTGTAGAAGAAGTAGCATACCCAACAATTCCACCGACATTATTACTTAAACTTGTAACGTCTACTGCATTATTACAGCCAACTATTGTAGAACCATTAGCACGTCCAATAATTCCACCAACATGTTGTTTTCCAGTCACATTACCACTCACGCTAAGATTCTTAATTGTGGCATTCATAATATATCCAAAAAGTCCTTGATATTCTGAGCTTGACTGATTGATACATAAACCACTAATCTTTTTATTACCACCATCAAATGTTCCTGTAAATGATGTTGTTGTTGATGATATATACGTACCTATAGCCGTAAATTCAACTGACCCAAGATCAATATCCTTAACTAAGAAGTAAGATGAACTTAAGCCCCAACCATCAGTTCCTGTACCTACCTTACGCATATCGCTAGGTGTCCAAACAAGATAAGGATCTTCCTCAGTACCTTTAGCAGCAAATTCCCCATACGAAAATGGATATTGCTTACCTGACTCAAGGATATTACCATCTTCACAACTAAGAATATAATAACCTGTAGCGCCATCTTGCTCCTCTACTAATAAAGCAGCAGAGCTTATATCTGTACCACTTTCCACAAAATAGTTCGCCTCATAAAGATATAAGTCATTGTAATTAAACTCATCAAATGTAAGAGGTATAGCATTATCAATATCACCATCTAAAGCTAATGAAGCACTAAAACTACTTGAACCCTCAACTTTAAACGAAAACGAAAGTACCGCCATCGTATGTGAGAATTGTAGCTCTACAGCCTTACCAGAAGTTACTGTAACAGCTTTCATACAGTCTACTTCACCAGCAGTACATGCCGCTTCATACTCCGCACGAGTAGTGTAGCTTGCATCATAAGGATAGAAAGCAGTATAGGTACAATCCATATCTCTATCAACAATAAATTCATGGCCACTCATAGTGCCATCCTCTGCAACGTCAAAGCAGTAAACCGTAGACTCCTCATTAAAGAAAAGAGCAACCTTATCGCCATCTGCCCACGACGATTTAAGTGCGACTTTAGTCTCGGTATCACCTACCACCGTAGCAGTAAACGAGACAGCCTCACCCGACGTATCGCCTTGCGAAACATCAACCTCCTTTGTACAACTCACTATGAGTAGCAGGAGAGAGAAAAAAGTAAGTAATTTTTTCATATTTTATTTAGTATTTAATAATTGACTAATAATGACTTAGTGGGATATAAGCACAAAACATCCAATGATAGAGAAAATTCCCTATTATTGACTGTTTTGCAATATATTGATTTCCAGACAATTACGCCATGGGGGGGTTGACTTTGGATTTTAAAGCACATAGGTTCCTTGCAATCAATGAAACTGAGCTTACAGTTATTGATTGAATTTCTTCTAGACTATTTATGTTCTTCAAAATATTCATCATATGGAATAATAAAATTATATTACTCTCTCTCACAAATCTTACACACTCAGCAAAGGTAATATTTTTTTCAAAAACAACAAAAATTCGACCTTTTTTCGATTTTATACTTTTTAAGGTTAAAATGGTATTAAAGAGTATAAAAATTGTTGTTTAGATAGGAAAATTGTTGTTTGGATAGTGTTTTTTTGTTGTTTGGATAGTGTTTTTTTATCAATTATTGGTGATTATTGTTGCTTTTTCCAAAAAAAACAGTAAAACTGAAAAGACTAATTAATGATGAATTGGGCGACAAGCGTGGAAAGATTGCTGGAAAGATTGTTGGAGGGTCAGAGGGGTTAGAGGAGTCAAAGAGGTACGAATTTATATCAGAAAACTTGCAGTTCTAAATTTTTAGCCCTATATTTGTATTATAACTAAATTAGCACAAATTATGCCAACAGTTTTTGAAATATTTGGTATGCGATTCTTCTTCTTTGCAAATGAGCATCAACCAATTCATATTCACGTCGTAAAAGGAGACGATAGCGCAAAAATTGCAATTGAACCTGAAATTGCAGTAGTATATATATAATAGAGGACTTAAACCGAAGGATTTAAAGAGAGCGGTTGAGTTGACTAAAATGTACAAAGATGATATTATTGAAAAGTGGTACGAGTTTCACAGTTAAAATATACTAAAATGAAAACAATTGAAAATATTTGGTTTGAGAACAACCGTATTTACATGCTTTGTAGTGACACGTATGTTTACAGTAAACCTTTAGAGTTATTCCCTACTTTGAAATCAGCAACTGAAATTCAGCGTAATAACTTTACTATAACAATGCGTGGTGAGGCTCTTAGATGGGCTGAAATTGACGAGGATATCCACATTAGCAGTTTCTTTGAAAAAGTTAAGATTGAAACAGAAAATGAAGTTGCTCAGATATTTGACAAATTTCCTTGGCTTAATATCTCAGAGGTTGCTAGAACAATGGGAATCCATAAAAGTTTACTTTCAAAATACATCTATGGAGTGAAAAAGCCAAGTAAAGAGAGAATGGATTTAATAAAATCTACACTTAAAGAGATGGGCAATCAACTTATTGCAATATAAGGTTTATTTAAAAGTGATTAATTATCACAAATTTATGAAAATTCACGAAATTTCCAAAAAAATTGGGATTATTAATGGGAATTAGGCGACAAGCGATTAAAGATTGATGGAGGGTCAAAGGGGGGGATAGCTTGTAGCTTTTAGCTTTTAGGGCGACAAGCGATTAAAGATTCTGAGAAGATTCTGTGAATAATTTCCACGCTTGTCGCCCTACAAGCTACAAGCTAAAAGCTATCCCCCCTTTGACCCTGTTTGACCCTGTTTGACCCTGCTCGACCCAGGCAACTATTACCAAAAACGCCTATGCAGCTCGATGCTGCATAGGCGTTAACACATAGCGTCCACGACTGTCCGCTTTTTTCAAGAGTGGCTTAGATTTTTTGCGTTTTTCTGAAAAGCAAGCGGAGCAACCTCGGGGGTTGTGAGCATTGGTTTTTAGGAAAAGGTGAAAAATGTAGGCCGCTATTGGGAAAAGCCTTCCCAAAGCCACCGACGTGAAACCAACGTTTAATAAGGCATGCCTCCCATAGCAGGTGCAGCCGCTATAGGCTCCTCAGATTTTTGCTCTACCAAAACACACTCAGTAGTCAAGAACATACTAGCTACAGAAGCAGCATTCTCTAAAGCAACACGAGTAACCTTAGTAGGGTCAATGATACCAGCAGCATACATATTTTCATAAACATCAGTACGAGCGTTATAACCAAAGTCGCCTTCTCCTTCTTTCACTTTCTGTACCACTACAGAACCTTCGCCACCTGCATTAGCAACGATTTGACGTAATGGCTCTTCAATAGCACGTTTAATGATGTGGATACCTGTAGTTTCATCATCATTGTCACCTTTAAGGTTATCCAACGATTTTGAAGCACGGATTAGAGCAACACCACCACCTGGTACTATACCTTCTTCTACAGCGGCACGTGTAGCAGCTAAAGCATCATCGACGCGGTCTTTCTTTTCTTTCATCTCAACTTCTGAAGCTGCACCAACGAAAAGAACAGCAACACCACCTGCAAGTTTTGCTAAGCGCTCTTGAAGTTTTTCTTTATCATAATCAGAAGTAGACTTCTCTATTAACTCACGGATTTGCTCAACACGTGAAGCTATAGTTTCTTTCTCTCCTGCACCATCAACGATAGTAGTATTTTCTTTGTTAAGAACAACTTTGTCAGCAGAACCTAACATCTCTAAAGTAGCTGTAGCTAGAGATAAACCTACTTCCTCAGAAATTACTGTACCTCCTGTAAGGATGGCGATATCTTGTAACATCTCTTTACGACGATCACCAAAACCTGGAGCTTTTACAGCTGCAACTTTAAGAGCACCTCTTAACTTGTTAACTACTAAAGTAGTAAGAGCTTCACCGTCGATATCCTCAGAGATAATAACTAGAGAACGACCTGCTTGTGCTACTGGTTCTAGCACAGGAAGAAGTTCTTTCATTGTAGAGATTTTCTTGTCTGTGATAAGGATGTAAGGTTTCTCAAATACAGCTTCCATTTTCTCAGGGTCTGTGATGAAGTAAGGAGAAAGGTAACCTCTATCAAACTGCATACCTTCAACAACGTCAACGTGAGTTTCTGTACCTTTAGCTTCTTCAACAGTGATAACACCTTCTTTTTTTACTTTACCCATAGCCTCAGCAATAAGAGCACCAATGAAAGAATCGTTATTTGCAGAAACTGTAGCTACTTGTTCTACCTTTTTGATGTCGTCACCAACTTCTTGGCTCATAGCGTGTAACTCAGCAACTACTGTACTTACGGCTTTATCTATACCACGTTTTAGATCCATAGGGTTAGCACCAGCAGTTACGTTTTTGATACCTACACCAATGATAGATTGAGCAAGTACTGTAGCTGTTGTTGTACCGTCACCTGCGTTGTCAGCAGTTTTTGAAGCTACTTCTTTAACCATTTGAGCACCTAGGTTAGCAAATGTGTTTTCCAGCTCTACTTCTTTAGCTACAGACACACCATCTTTAGTGATTTGTGGTCCACCAAATTTTTTGTCTATTACTACAGTACGACCTTTAGGGCCTAAAGTTACTTTCACAGCGTCAGCAAGAATGTCAACACCTTTTTTAAGCTCCTCACGAGCTTCTACATTAAATTTAATATCTTTTGCCATTGTTTTTTGTTTTAATTTCGTTAAATGTTACTTGAAGAAGTCTACTAAAGGATAGCTAAAATGTCGCTTTGACGCATGATTAAATAATCTTTACCGTCATGAGAAATCTCTGTACCTGAGTATTTACCATATAATACAGTATCCCCAACACTAACTTCCATAGTGATATCTTTTGTTCCTGGACCTGCCGCAACGATGATTCCTTCTAGTGGTTTTTCTTTTGCTGTTTCAGGAATAAATAAACCTGCTGCTGTTTTTGTCTCTACAGCTTTGGGCTCTACTAAAACTCTGTCTGATAATGGTTTAATAGCCATAATGTAATTATTTTAAGTTATTATTAATTTTGTTCTTATGTTATACAATTATCACTTTTTATGCCAAAGGGATTTATCATGACTTTTTCAGATATTGTGTCATGCCTTAACGCCATATTGGCAGTTTTGTAGCCAATACATGACAAAAAAGGCAGAAGAAGGTTTTAGGTTTTAGCTTGTAGCTTGTAGGGGCGACAAGCGACTAAAGAATGAGGGATATAGGCGACAAGCGTGGAAAGACTGCTGGAAAAATTGTTGGAGGGTCAGAGGGGTCAGAGGGGTCAAAGAGGAGAGCACTGAAAAGGTCACGTTTTATTCTAAATATGATATTCCGAGCCACAAAAGCAAAAAAACATGAGCCCATATTTTCGATATGAGCTCATGTTTTTTTAGTTCTTTCTTTTGTGTTCTTAAAATTCTACCCCTTCAAATTGGATGATTTTGGC
>JAWXTP010000082.1:0-13158 GCA_044433415.1 Rikenellaceae bacterium | reverse complement strand
TAGGCAATCTGTACAGCTTGATAGCCATCTTTTTCTTCTGTACGGATTTGCGTAACTACACATGGACCAGCTTCAATAACAGTGCATGGAATATTTTTTCCCTCGGCACTGAAAACGGATGTCATTCCGATTTTTTTTCCAATTAGTCCTGACATTTTCTGTTCAGTTTGTAATTAAATGAATAATATTTTTGTTTTGTTTCTTCACAGAACAAAACCTTTTCGTTTTTCAAAATCAACTATTTACTTTTATCAATGTAGAATAAAAGAGATTGTTATTTTCTCAAAATCGTCCTGCAAAGGTAAGAAAAATTTTAATTCCCTGCAAATAAGTAAGATATATTTTATAATATTTTTTCATATAACTCAACTTATTAAATTCAAAACAGTTAAATACTTGCTAATTTAGGACACTCAATAAACTCCAACTTATTATATATGAGAACATTAACCAACTGGATGATTTTGTAAAAATATTTTTAGAAAAATAATTATTTTTCTAAAAATCACTATAAAAAAAGAGTGACTAATAATAGCCACTCTTTTTTATATAGGAGTTCTTATAAACTATTTTACGATTGCTTTAAAATCAGCATCATCAAAATAAGGTAAGAATTCTACTGTTTTAACAGCCTCAGCTTTGTAGCTAGCATCTTGAGAACAAGCTGCACCTAAGTTGAAGTATGTTGTTGATTTATCACCTTCTTTAGCTGCTATAATAGCTTTTAAATATGAAGCTGCTGCACTATCTTCTTTTGCTAAAATAGCTTTAGCACGAGATAAGTTACCATTACATACTTCTACAACTGCTAAGTTGTAACCAGTAAGACCATTTGTTGCAGCTGCGTAATCACCTTCTGCTAATGCAACTAGACCTAAGTTGTATTTTGCTTCTGGAATTGTTAATGAAGCAAGATAACCTTTAGCTTCTACTTTGTCTCCTTCGAATAAAGCAACAACACCTAAGTTGTTTGCAACTTCTTGAGAAGAAGAGTTAATTTTAGCAGCTTTTGTGAAACAGTTTTTGGCTTCATTGAAATCACCTTCTTGCGCACGAACTGCACCTAGGTTATTCCATGCACGGTAACAACCGCTAAAGTTTTTAGTCGCAACTTTGTAAATTTTCTCTTTAGTAGAGTTATCTGTATAAAGAGTTGCTGCATATAACAATTCTTCAATAGATAAAGAGTTAATGTCTCCAGCAACTGCAGAACGTAATTCGTCATCAGTTAAACCTTGAACTTCAACACTTTGAATAAGTTTTGAACGACGAAGTTGAGGAAGTACTTTTTCAGCTAAGATTTCAAATACTGAAGCCATGTTTTTAATCTCTGCATCACGTTTAGCAGGATCGCTATACATATTTAAGATTTGAAGAATTACATCTTTCTCAGGAATTGAAGAAGCTATTACTAACTCTTTGAAACCTTCCCAGTCTTCACCAATAGCATCTACATCAAATGTAGGTTCAACTGGCATTTTGTCTTTCTTAAATTGTTTTTTTACAGCAGTGTGTGTGTTTTTACCACGTTCTTGTGATAATTTATCATTGAAAGAAAGAGGACCATCAGGAGAAGCATATGCTTTTGTATAAAGATCAGATAATGATTTTTTAGGGTCGTCTAAATTTTCTTTGATAAAATCTTGAAGTTCTTTAATTTCGTAAGATGTAAGCTCGCTTGTTTTAACATTAGCACGGCTAATATCAAACATGATATTTGCTTCTTTAGAAATTGTAGTTACTTTTTTGTAGTTGTCTGCACAAAAAGCAAGTTGACCATAATTCTTAGCTAGGTCAACAGCTAAACCTTGGATAACACTTACACCATTTGCAACTTCAATTGTCTCAGAAAGAGCAATAAAGTCTGCTGGTTTATTAACTGGATCTTTTGTACATCTTGCTTCAAGTCTTAACTCTAATACACTTAAACGTGCATCTTCGTTATAAGGAAATGAAAATGTGTGTGAAACTGTACTAGCAGTAGCATAAGGAACTACTTGATAGTTATCTTTCACTGATTCGCCTTGTACGTACTTAGGTGTACCTTCAATCTCACCACCATCATATTTTAATACTGGTGTAATTTTAACTGTTGCTGTTTTTTGGAAGAAAGACTCAGGAACATTAACTGTAACTGTTGCACTTACTAAATCTCCGTTAAGAGAAAGTACAGTTGGGTTACATGTTACTGCTAATTCGTCTACTCTTTTTTCAACTTTCTTGAAACAATTACAACTTGTTAAAGTCATAGCAAAAACTGCAAGAGCTAAGCCTAATTTTGCAACTCTTTTCATGATTAAATAAAAAATTTAAAGTTATTAATATTGTTATATTCTAAATTTAGTTCTCAAACATTTTTAACAAAATAAAAAAACATTTTTTTTTATTTCGATTTTCTTTCGATTAAAGCCTTACGTGAAAGTTTTAATTTTCCACTTTTCTTATCTACTTCTAGCAACTTAACATCAATCATATCTCCTTCTTTGATGCCTGTATCTTCCATAGATTCAAAACGACGGTGATCAATTTCAGAAATATGTAAAAGACCATCTTTACCTGGAAGAATTTCTATGAATGCGCCGAAAGCCATAATAGTCTTAACCTTACCATTATATACCTCACCTACTTCAGGAACTGCAATGATACCTTTTACTCTACCTACAGCTTTATCTATAGAAGCCTTATCTATTGCAAAAATATCAACTATACCTTTACCATCAACTTCAGTAATAGTAACTGTAGCTCCACTTTCTTTTTGAATATCTTGGATTATCTTACCTCCTGGTCCTATTACAGCACCTATCATTTCTTGAGGAATAGACATTTTAACTGCACGAGGTACGTTAGGACGATAGTCTTCACGTGGTTCGCTAATAGTCTCTTTAATTTTACCTAAGATATGTAAACGACCTACACGAGCTTGCTCTAATGCTTGAGAAAGCACTTCATAAGGCAGACCATCTACTTTGATATCCATTTGAGTAGCTGTAATACCATCAGCAGTACCAGTCACTTTAAAGTCCATATCTCCTAAGTGGTCTTCATCACCTAAGATATCAGAAAGAACCGCAAATTTTGAAGAGCCTGCTTCAGTAATAAGACCCATTGCGATACCTGATACTGGTTTTTTAATTTTAAGACCAGAATCCATAAGTGCAAGAGTTCCAGCACATACTGTAGCCATACTAGAAGAACCATTACTTTCTAATATATCAGAAACTACACGTACAGCATAAGGATTTTCGTCACCCATAGGTATCATAGACTTTAACGCTCTAAAAGCTAGGTTACCATGGCCAATTTCACGACGAGAAAGACCTCTTGCAGGACGAGCCTCACCTGTAGAAAAAGGAGGGAAGTTATAGTGAAGGACAAATTTCTCTGAACCTTGACGTAGTACCTCATCTATCATTTTCTCATCCATTTTTGTACCTAAAGTAACTGTAGTTAACGACTGAGTTTCTCCACGAGTAAAAATCGCTGAACCATGAGCAGCAGGTAAATAACCGACTTCACTCCAAATAGGACGAATTTCAGTAGTCTTACGTCCGTCAAGACGAATTCCTTCATCAAGAATCATATTACGCATTGCTTTCTTCAATACATCATCATGGAAGTAACGCTTAATAAGACCTTCTTTTTCTACTAATTCTTCAGCTGTAAATTGTGCTAAATACTCAGCTTCAATAGCTTCAAATTTTTCAGTACGCTCATGTTTAGCAGACATACTTTTAGCAACTTCATATACTTTATCATAAGTAGCAGCTATAACTTGCTCACGTAATTCTTCGTCTTTTTGTTCGTGACAATAAGTACGTTTTACATCTTTACCTAACTCTTTAGAAAGTTCTATTTGAGCAAGACAATGTTTTTTAATTTCTGTGTGAGCAATTTGAATAGCTTCTAACATTTCTGCTTCAGAAACTTCAAGCATTTCACCTTCAACCATAAGAATGTTATCGTAAGTAGCACCTACCATAATATCTAGGTCGCAATTTGCCATTTCAGAGAATTTAGGGTTAATTACCCATTCTCCATTAATACGGCCAACTCTAACTTCTGAGATAGGACCATTAAATGGTATATCTGAAACTGCTAAAGCAGCAGATGCAGCAAGACCCGCTAAAGCATCTGGCTGAACGTCAGCTTCTGCAGATATCAACTGTACAGTTACAAAAACGTCAGCGTGATAATCTGCTGGGAATAAAGGGCGAAGTGCTCTATCTATCAAACGAGACACTAAGATTTCAGAATCAGAAGGACGAGCTTCTCTTTTCAAAAATCCCCCTGGGAAACGACCCAAAGCAGCATATTTTTCTTTGTATTCAACTTGAAGAGGCATAAAATCTACACCTTCTTTTGCGTCTTTTGCAGCAACAACAGTTGCAAGTAACATAGTGTTACCTTCTTTAACAACAACAGAACCATCAGCCTGCTTTGCTAATTTACCAGTTTCAATCTCAATCTGACGACCACCTGGCAATTCGATTAATTTCTTTGTAGCGTTGTACATAAATTTCGCTTTTATTTTACTCTTGTATTTTCGCCCCAAAGATAACGATTTAATTTCACAATCACAATTTTATATAATAAAATAATATAAATTTAATGAAAATAATAAATTATGACAAAATTTAAGGCTAATATTCCATTAAAATATAAGAAAATCAGAATCTTTTTTCAAAAAAAATGCTGAATTCAACCTGCGGATTCAGCGTTTTTTGTAGGGAACAGTTGTTTTCTATGTAACGCAATGTAGCATAGCGTATTAGTAAAATTTAAGGTGACGGGATTTTGAGCTAAAAGAGTGTTTTTGGCAGGATTGACCCCTTTTTGGAGAAAAGCACTACTCTTTATGTAGTGAGAAATGTAGTCTGGAATTTCAGAGGCATTATCACGCAAAAAGAAGTATAACCAATAATGCTAATGTGCTATGTTTTCAATTAACATCAAGGGTAAGGAGAACCCTAAAACTCCAGGGCAAATTAAACTCGAACTGATATTTTTCAAAAGCGGGTATCCACGAGTAACCAAAATAATCGCCACCACTGGACCACTCAAAGATTGGGACAGTAAGAAACAACTATTCTCAGGTCGTGGCGTGGAGATTGCAGAACGCAATAAACGACTCATCGGACAAAAAGCAGCTTATCTAAAAGTTGCTGAAGAGTGGGATGCTGAAAACAAAGAATGGTCGCCCGTTCAATGGTCTCACTGTTTCGATATTCAGAAAAAAGTAAAGGAGAAGAGTAAAGTACTTTCAGTCGCTGCTGTTTGTGATGATATGATAGAACACAAATTTAACAACGAGCGAATCAAGAACGGAAAGATTATCTCATCGGCAAATACTGGGCGGAGGTATCAGTGCCTTAAACGTGCCCTTGCCAATTTTGTTAATGACAAGTATGGTCGCAAGTTAGAGAGCTACTATTTCACAGACATTACTCAGCAGTTTATAGAGGATTTTGTCATCTATCGCAAGAAACTCGCAATTACAAAGGGTACAAGCGGAGATATTTCAACCATATTCCGAGCGGTGTTCGGAATATGTCACCGAGCTATCAAACTCAATGTGCCAGATGTTGATATGACGATCTTTGAGAGTACTCATCAGCACAGTAGGTCTAAGAAATATGAACCTAGGTCTATATCTCGTGAAACAATGACAAAGATTGAGACTCTTGATAGAACCCTATTCTCTCGTGTTGATAAGTTTTATCTGGATTTATTCCTATTCAGCTACTACACTGGAGGTATGTCTGGAACTGATGTCGCTCACCTAACGTGGGATTGCGTAGATAAAGATGGCTACCTCAATTATGAGCGTATGAAGTTCCCTAAGCGTGCGAAGATTAAGCTCAATGCCAAAGCGAGGGAGATTATTGAGAGGTATAAAGAAAAGTGCTATGAGAACTATATCTTGCCAGTATTCACGCACAAGCATCAGACGGAATTGCAGCACGATTGGCGAATGAAGAGAGTTGGACGAGAGGTAAATCTTGTCTTACGCAAGGTCTGCAAAATCATTATGTATGATGAGCGTATTACTTGGTACTCAGCTCGTGGTACGTTTATTTCGGAGATGATTGCTTCGGATATTCACCCGATTGATGTTGCGGCTATGGCTGGAAATAGTCCTCAGACTATCTATAAGCATTACTATAAAAATGTGGATCAGAAGCAGGTTGATGATAAAATGGAGAAGGCTTTGGGATGCTAATTTATTAGATAAAGCGGTTTCAGTAATACGATTAAACTTCGTAAGGCTGAAACCGCTACTCTTTATGTAATCAAAAAGAATAAAGAGATCAATGAATTTTAGATTTTTCAAATCAGCAGTGAGCAAAGTGTGCTTGGCTGCTATGTTGGCTGTTGCTTTTACAGCCTTAGTAAGTTGTGATAATGAGATGGTCACTGGTGATGTAGATCCTGAGAAACCGACAATGGTTGGGCTGTGGAGAGGAGTGTCGTTTGATGTTGACAACAACGACAATTGGATAGATATTACCTCAGATCCTAACGACCTGAGTTTTGGATAAGAAACCCTCCAAAATAATAGGAAAAATGCTCATATTTTACTATCTTTATAGCTGACAACCAACAAGATAATAAGAATAATGAGCATTTTAACCAGAGACAAAGTTACGGAAATTTATTGTATTGCAGACGATTTTTGCCAGGAATTAGAGAAAAATGGCACAAATTTCCAACTAGAGCTAAGTGACGGCAAGAGACACCGCAATCGTCGCTGTTCAATGAGTAACAGCGAAATCATCACCATACTGGTCTGTTTCCAGATGGGGCACTTCCGTAATTTCAAACATTTTTATCTCAATTACGTAGCGACAACACTCAAAAGCGACTTCCCGAATCAGCTTTCGTATAGCCGTTTTATCCAACTTCAGCACCGTATAATCGTACCTCTAACGCTCTTTGTACAGCTTGTCGGTTTGGGTTCATGCACAGGAATCTCATTTGTCGACTCAATGAAGATCTCAGTATGTCACAACAAGCGTATCAGACGCAACAAAGTATTCAAAGGTATTGCCGAGATTGGGAAGAGTACAATGGGCTGGTTCTACGGTTTCAAACTCCATTTGGTGTGCAATGACAAAGGTGAGCTGATAGACTTTTGCATAACTAAAGGCAATGTTGACGACCGCAATCCCGAAGTGTTTAAAGTCCTGAGCAAGAAGTTGTTTGGTGACTTATATGCCGACAAAGGATATATTTCAAAAGACCTTTTTGAGAATCTATTCAGCGATGGCATACACATAGTGACAGGTATTAAGAGTAACATGAAAAATTCACTGATGACTTTGAGGGATAAGATTTTGTTGCGTAAAAGATCAGTGATTGAGACCATAAATGATGAGTTGAAAAACATATGTCAAATTGAGCATTCACGACATCGAAGTCCTCTGAATTTTCTGATAAATATGATAGCTGGACTCGCAGCATATTGTTTCTTTGACAAGAAACCTGCGATAAAGTTTGAGATGGAGCAACCGTCATCGCAGATGGTTCTATTTGGGTAGCGTAGTTTAAAATCGAAGGAAAATATATAAATTAAGGCTGTGGCAGAAAAGCTATGGCTAGAGCTGGTGTTGCTCGGTAGATCGGGTTAGTAGATGGCTATTAGATAGGGTGTTATCCAAAACTCAGGTTAACGATGAGTTTGCTTTCACGGTTGAGTTTCGTGATGATGGCACATTTGAGGGTACTGGGTATCTTGGTAATGGTTGTGGAACTTATACTACATCGGGTGATGATATCACCGTACATAAGGATGGATCGGTGTATGCGCAGTATAGTATCAAGGAGCTTAATGATAGTGATGCTTATGTCGTCGTTGTTATGACTCCTGCAATATTTAGCTTTAGATTGATGCGTAACAGGTGTAGAAAGCCATAGATACAGTTGATTGCGATACACTACCCATATTGACGATGGTGTTTCATCCTAAGGCAAGGGCTATCACTGAGAAGTATCAGGATAAGTGTTCCGCAAACTATGTGTTGCCCGTCATTAAGGATAGCCACGAATGTGATTCAAAGCGTCGAAGTCGTATTGGTAGCATTAGAGGTAAGGTTAATAAGACGTTGGGGAAAATTACAAAAATTCTGAAATACGAGGATAAGCTAACGTGGTATTCGGCTCGTGGTACATTTATCTCTGAGATGATCGCCTCGAATATTCACCCCGTGGATGTTGCGGCGATGGCTGGAAATAGTCCCAACACTATCTATAAGCATTACTATAAGAATGTCGATCAGAAACAGGTTGATGCTAAGATGGAGCGTACTCTGGGGTGCTGATATAGAATAAACTACTCCAAACCTCTCATTATTTGCAAATTATCACTATATTTGCACCATTAAAAAAGTTTAATACCATAACGAAATGAAAGAGCTATTAGAGCAAATCACAGAGGCGTGTGCTGAGTTTGAGAAAAACGCAACAGCACAAGTAGAAAGCAATAACAAAGCAGCGGGTACAAGAGCTCGTAAAAACTCACTTGCAATCGAGAAAATGATGAAAGAGTTTAGAAAAGCATCTATTGAGGCTTCAAAATAATCTTTTGACTATGTACAACAATGGCTTTCAGATTAACCTCCGAAAGCCATTGTTGTATAAGCATGAAACTTTACTAGAATCTAACTCTAAATGTAAGTTGTCCTGCAAGCCCATTTTTCATAACATCACGGGCACTTGTTCCTACAACATCGGGATCTAAATCCCATTTGCGATAAGACATTCCCTGCATATTATATCCAACAGAGACGTAGATTGATGTTTTCGTATCTTTAGTCTTAAAATCAACACCAAATGCAGGTTCTAAGATAACTCCTCCAACTATTCCTGCATCTTTATTGGAGTTTCACACCTCTAAAAGTCTCAATCTTTCTTCGAATTGCTATTAATGGCCAAATCTCGAAGAATCAACACCTCTTTGCTCTTTCTTGGTATAGCCACCAAATTTATAAGATAGCTTTAAGGAAAAAATACGACTATAAGCCCCTGTGTACATCTCAAGATGTTGTCCTTGCCAGTTTTGCGTTACTTGAGGTATGCGACTTTCGAATATGTCGTGGCACTTTGCAGTAATATCAAGCTTTTTGTCTAAAAGCGACCATTTAAATCCCGCATCCACTCCCCAACTCTGCTCTAGATCAAATAAACCTTGAATCGCAGGTGTTTGATATATTGCATTTAGCTCAAATGAGAAATTATTACTTAGTTTGATTGTATTATCTAATTTTGCCACACCGACCCAAGCTGAACGATCAAATGATGAACCAAAAAAATCACTACTCATTTGCTCCATTCGAAGGCCTGTAAAAGTAGCTTTAGAACTTAGCCATTTGCCTATACTAAATGGAATTATTGCATTTACACCATATTGACGCGAGTAGTCAAAATTTGTATTCTTATATATTAAAGCATAGCGATCGGGTGTTAAATAACTATTTTGAGTGAAGTAATCATTGGTCTGTGAACCAAAAAGAACAAATATATATTTTTGCTTGTGTATATAAATAGCTTGAACAGAATACTCCCTCATAGGGCGAAGACTAGGATTCCCATGTATCTCAGTGTAACCATCAACATAACTGATAGCATTTTGTAACATCCAGTAAGAAGGATAAGTTTTATCCGATGATATATTGGCTTGAATAATATTATCCTGATTGAATACCCACATAAAGTTTGCTTGAGGATATAACATCCAACGTTGCTGACCTTCTAAATTATAGTATTCGCCCGTTAGTGATGCAGATAGTGAGCCCTTAGATAATGCTTTGCTAAATCCACCATATAACTCAACATTTATTTCTGACAAATCAGAATCCGTATCAATTGTTTCTATTCCACCTATAACAGAACTATAATGTTGATAGTCCTTGCTTTGAGCCGATGTTGATTTTGTTCCGTAATTTAGAGACCAGCCACTTTTAAGAATATGGTTCATACCCACATAGAAGTTGAGTCGATTAATATTCTGACCACCTCTGACATCAAATGACGTTGCAGCGCCATCACTATATATGTTGTTCAAATAACCATTACTACTATTATTATAGTTTGTATAATCTGCGCCAATATCAAAACCGCTCGCAGCCTTATACCTTACCGCAAAGTTATGTAGATAATTATCTCCTTTTTTATCACTCAAAGACTCAACATAAGAGCCATAAGAGTCTGCAACGGAGTGTGCAAATGGAGCAAACTCTCCGTTATAGACAAAGCTTAGAGAACTCTTTTCTGAGGGGGTGTAATCAAAAGCAGCCCTAGCTGAGTGTTTGTTCCCTAATGAATATATATCCTCATTTTGGTTAATATGCTTAGTTTCTTCATTAACAGTATGGATTGTGGATAGTTCGCTCAATTGAGGAGAATAATAATCATTATAGTTATACATTACATCAGCTGACCATTTAGGTGTAGAGACCATAAAACTTCCACCAGTACCCCATGAATTTTTGCGCTGATGTGCATACCCAGTTTGAATTTGCCCTGAATACGAATAATCACGACTTTGCTTTAATTCAAGGTTTATTGCAGCACCTCGAACGCCATACTGAGGAGGCGTGCTATACATTACTTCAGCACTACCTATTCTCTCTATCGGCATTGAACGCAATAGTGTTTCAAGTTGAGAGGGAGACATCGTTGAGGGTTTGCCGTTTATAATGATGGTTACTGCTCCCATTCCAGCAAGCGATAATGTACCATTATCTTCATCAACTCCGGGCAAATAACTAAGGGCTTCGTATACATTTGTTGCTGTTGTTTGCGAACTAAGTTGTGTTAAATTATAACTTAATTTTCCCTCTTCTGCTTTTACAATTGGTCTATATGCTTTTACTATTACTTCATCAAGTTTCATAACAGCATGTCTAAGAATTATCTCCCCAACATTATCTCTTGTAAACCAGCCATTATAATCCTCATACGAAATATGATTGAATTGTAGTGCAAATGAGGTGTCCTTAAAAGGAAGTGAGAAGAATCCACTATCGTCTGTCAGAGTTGCACCAAGATACGTAGAGTCACTACCCATCATTACTACTGTTACTCCCGAGATAGGAGCTGAGTTAATGTCAACGACATTCCCTTTTACAATTCGATCTTGTGCCATAGCTGGCATTGTTACTGTGAAAAGTAATAAAATAAAAATAAAAGCTTTCATGTTCATGCAAAATTTAGTGTTAGATTCATGTGCAAAGTTATCTGATTAATATACTTACTCCAAAAAAAAACACCTTACTTTTCAAATTGACAATAGCTGATTATCAAATTGTTACAAATAAAAAATCTTACTTTAATCAAAAAAGACTAGAAACTCCCTTACTCTACCATTTTCGTTATCATTTATCTTGCTTTTAAGTTTAGATTTAAGGGTGTACACACCGCCTAGTGTCATCGAAAGCATCACGCTAATCTCTTGAGGAGAGAAGCCTGCAATAAGCAGAGCCGCAAAATCGTAATTTTTCTTAGTCCACTGCGGAAACTCACTCCGTAGTTTGTTAATTGCCCCATCAGTATAAAAATCAACTAACTCGATTAGATCCGTGAGCATCTCTTGACTTAGTGCCATATCTCGCATTTTTTCAGAGAATTTTTTCCCATCGCCATAGGTGTAATAGGTCATAGCGACTTGTTGCATCATATCTTTGCGAGACGAAAGATATCCTTTGATGGTTTTCTCCCTAAGATTACTCTCTTGTAACTTCTGAGTGATTATATTATTACTCTGCTTGTAGCTCTCTACAATGGTTAGATACTCTTCAATTTCTCTGCGCCAGAAAGCTATTCTTGCTCTATATAACTTTATTGCTATCAGTGCGCCAATCAACAATGCTACCCCAACGATGGCAGAGATATATAGATGATACTGCATCTCCAGTAGCTCCACTTCGCTACTCTTTTTGCTATGATACTCCCTCTCTATCTGCTTGATTTGTTGGTCTCTGAGCAGTGTGCCAAGAGAATCTTTTTTTGCAGTATATATTCTTTGATAAGAGAGAGCTCCATCCATCTCACCTGCTGCTCTAGCTATCTCTGAAGCTATGGTATAGTAACCAACATTTAAATTGGTAATCTCTCCCAAGTCTTTAACACTTCGCTCTATATAGTCATAGGCTTTGCGGGCATCTCCTTGTTTAAATGCCAGAAGTGCAGATATGGTATTATACATAAATATAGGCGAAGCACTCCACTCACCACTCACTGGTGTTGAATGTAAAATATCCAAATCTATCTGTGTGTACATCTCAACCAACTCACCAATCGTATAGATGCCATCATCTTCAATTAATGCTTTGTGAAGAATTGTTAATTTCAACCATAATCTAAACTCAGGATCTGTCGTTGAGTTATACAAAGAGTCTAATAACTCGACCCCTTTCTCAAAATTTCCCATACGAGTATAGGTGTTCGCCACCATGTAGCGTATTTTTTGAGATTCATCTTGACCAATCAAGTCAAATGTATTTGCAGAGCGTTGATAATAGGTTAATGCCTCGCTGAAATACTCTTGTTCAAAATATATTGATGCAAGGTTGTGAAGGGCTATTGCTTTCACACGGATAAGGTCGTTCTTTTGGGGAGTCGGAGTCAAAGCCGACACTACGCTTAAAAAATTTTCTGTCGCCTCTTTGATTGAACCTCTGTTCAACATCACATTGCCATAAAGGAATTGTGACATAGAGAGTTGCTCTATATTATTTCTATCCTGGTAATAATCAAGCGACGGAGCTATAATAGAGTCATTTGTTATTTTCTTTCCACTTCTCTCATATGCAGTTGAGAGCAATACTCCCCATTTTGCTCTATCCTCTTTTGAAAGTGTTTGTAGATTAATCTCTTCAAGTATAGAAGCAGTAATCTCAGCATCTCTATCTACCATACGTGCAGCATCAATAATTGCTTGGTTGGAATCTTTAACTATACAGCCTGGTGCCACTAATAATAGGACAAAAAGCATAAATACAAATAATAAATCTTTACTTTTCTTCATGCTGCTTATAATATAAATAGCTGAATTCAACCTGCAAATGCAACTGAATTCATATTAATAATTTGTTTAAATTTTTCATTTGGTGTGAGGTATCCGAGTCTTTTACGAGGACGATTATTTAGCTTGTTTTCAAT
>JAWXTP010000081.1:0-13266 GCA_044433415.1 Rikenellaceae bacterium | reverse complement strand
TGTTGGTTATGCCGATAATCTTGGTTGTGCTCTTTGGGTATGCTATTACCAATGAGGTTAAGAGTGCTCGATTTGGTGTAGTAGATTTCACGCGAAGTGAAGAGTCGCGACAAATGGTAGAACAACTTTCAGCAAGTGAGTATTTTGAACTGCTCAGTTACTATAAAAATCAGTCTTTGGCTGAGGAGTCTATGCGACAAGGATATATCGAACTAATCGTCCTAATGCAAGATGGTAAAGTTCAACTACTCGCAAATGCTACAGATCCTAACTTAGCAGTGCAGTTATCGAGCTATGCAGCACAAATTGTCTCACCTTCAAATTTTAACACCTCACAAATTATTCCCGTTACCCATCTTTTATATAATCCGCAGATGAAAGGAGCATATAATTTTGTACCAGGTGTTATGGGACTAATCTTGATCTTAATATGTGCAATGATGACCTCTGTAGGAATTGTTAGAGAGAAAGAGCAGGGCACGATGGAGGTGCTGCTTGTGTCTCCACTCAAACCAATTTATATTATTATTGCTAAAGCCTTACCTTATCTTGTTATAAGCCTTGTGAATATTGCCACTATCTTGATTCTTGCTACATTTCTACTTAAAGTGCCAATATTGGGAGGTGTGGGTGTTGTTCTATTTGTGTCGATTATTTATAGCTTAGTTGCGCTCTGCCTAGGTCTGCTTGTATCTACCATCGTTGATAGTGGGCAAGCAGCGATGCTGTTTTGTGGTGTGATACTTATGTTACCTGTAATACTGCTTAGTGGGATGATATTTCCAATTGAAAATATGCCTCAGCCACTACAGATAGTATCAAACATAGTTCCAGCAAAGTGGTATATTGTAGCATTACGCAAGAGTATGATTATGGGGCTTGGGTTTAGTGATATACTGCATGAGATTACAATTTTAACATCTATGATGATTGCGATAATCGCTATCAGTGTCAAACGTTTTAAAATTAGACTATAATGGTACTTAAATTTTTAATAGAAAAGGAGTTTAAACAGATATTTAGGGATAAATTCCTCCCTAAACTACTCTTTATCATGCCCGTATTGCAGCTCTTAATACTGCCACTTGCAGCTAATTTCGAGATGCGAAATATAAATATTGCAGTTGTGGATGAGGATCGCACTACGACCTCTCGACTTCTTGTAGAGAAAGTTGCTGCATCTACTTATTTCAACTTTATAGATAGTTATAATAGTTACAATGAAGCACTGAAGAGCATAGAAGAGTTATCATCTGATATTATCTTACAACTACCTAATGGATTGGAACGAGATATAAAGAATAATGGATATGCACAGATACCTATAGCTGCAAATGCCGTGAACGGCACAAAGGGAGGGTTAGGCAGTTCCTATCTCAGTGCTATAATTACAGACTCAAATATTCAGACTGATGTTATATATCTCAACAATCCCCATCTCAACTATAAATTCTATATGGTTCCAGCAATCATAGCCTTTTTGCTTACGTTGGTTGGTGGTTTTGTCTCAGCACTAAATATCGTTACGGAGAAAGAGAAAGGCACAATCGAGCAAATTAATGTATCGCCTATTCCTAAGCATATATTTTTGTTATCAAAAATTATTCCGTTCTGGATTATTGGAATGGTTGAACTTACACTTGGACTTTTGGTCGCTTGGGCAGTATATGGAATGATACCCGAAGGAAGTTATCTGACGATATATCTCTTTGCTTCAATATATCTACTTTTCTGTACTGGATTTGGTCTTGCTGTATCATCTGTTTCTAATATAGGACAACAAGCGATGTTCTCTGCATTTTTCTTCTTGATTATTATGGCTCTTATGAGTGGACTTTTTACCCCTATAAGTTCAATGCCTGAGTGGGCGCAAAAGATAACAATAATAAATCCTATGCGTTATTTTGTAGAACTACTAAGATCCGTATTTCTTAAAGGAGGAGAGCTTGTAGATTTCTCAACTCACCTTCTCGCAATAACTATTATCGCCTCAATTGTCAATATTTGTGCCATTTGGGGATATCGAAAACGCAACTAATTCTTTACATCGAAAGTAAACTTTACTAGCAAAAATCCTCTAGTCTTTAGGGAAGTTATAAAACGCACAAAATAATAAAAGATGAAGAAGATTAAATTTATCAAAAAATAGCAGTGGCAGGATTAATAATAGTCGAGTAATAGCTAAAATTTGTGTTATATTTGGCTAATATTAAATGTTAATAAAAACATAATAAAATAACCGTATGAAACAAGAACAATATATAAAATTCAAAAAACTTCTTGAATATTTCGTTTCTCATATAGAGTATATTCAAAATAAAAATACTGACAGCAAAGGATATAGTGAATATATAGAGCCGTTAGTTAAAAAAAACTCGTTCAATAGAAGTGGTCAAGGATATGACGGAGCAGGTATACAAAATCAAATTTACGAATGGCAGGATTACGGAATTAGCAAGATATGTATCAATATCCAAAATCATCCTCAAAATGTGTTTGCTAGTAAGAGATGTTATCTCAATTGGATTGATACAGGAATAAACGTCTTTGCCAAGTGGGATAGTAATAAGAAAAAAATCATAGGCTTAGCTTTTACTGATTACCAATATTGGCTTACTCCACCGAGATATAAAGATTCAGAAGTTTTTAATTTAGAAACAATAGGACTATTTGATAATAATACCCCTAATGCAGAATTATCAAAAATGCTTGATGTGTTTTATCTCAAAATTTACAACTTTAAAATGAACAACATGACAAAAAAATATCAGAACACTTTATTAGCTAACCATAATATTATACTAACAGGAGCTCCTGGAACAGGAAAAACATTTCTTGCAAAACAAATAGCAAAAGAACTTATAAAAAGTTCAGGTGGTAAAATTGAATTTGTGCAATTTCATCCATCCTATGATTATACTGATTTTGTGGAAGGTTTGAGACCTACAGCGACAGATATAAACGGAAATATAGGCTTTGAGCGTAAGGATGGCATATTCAAGTCTTTCTGTGCTCTTGCATTGGATGATCGTATTGCAGTAAAAAATGAGAATAGAATTGATCAAATCACAATTCGCTCTTTAAAAAAATTAAATGCCGAGATTCTATTTAATAGTTTCAATAATCAAGGTCTTACCAATATTTCAGAACTAACTAGAGATGATTTCTTTTCTATTATAGATCAAAGTGATAAAACTTCTGCTAAAACATTAGATTACCAATATTATCAACCTTTAGTACAAAAGCTACTTGACCTTAGTAGTCAAAACGGTCAATCTTTTATTGATGCGTATGATACCTTAGTGACAGAAATCGAAAACAATACTAATAAGAGCATATCCTTAGCTATAAAAAATAGAGTGTATGAATATAGGATAGCAAAGAATAAAAACATAGGTATTGTGCTAACAAGAGAATCAATAGATTCAACTGTAGACATCTCAATATACGACAAGGAAACCTCTGAAAAGAAATTTATTTTTATCATTGATGAAATTAATAGAGGTGACCTTTCAAAGATAATGGGTGAATTATTTTTCTCTATAGATCCTGGATATAGAGGAGTTAAAGGAATTACAAACACTCAATATCAAAATTTGATAACTAATGAGGATGATCCATTCTATAAAGGGTTTTATGTACCTGAAAATGTATATATTATTGGTACAATGAATGACATTGATCGCAGTGTAGAAAGTATGGATTTTGCTATGCGTCGTAGATTTACTTGGATGGAGATAAAAGCTAATGAGCGCATATCTATGCTTTACGAAACTCTATCAAAAGAGGATGCTAAGATAGCTGAAGCGAAAATGAAGGCTATAAATGATGTGATTTGCAATGAAAAAAATGAAGGTATTTATGGTCTTAGCAGAGCGTTCCATATAGGTCCTGCATATTTCCTAAAACTTGCTAGCATAAATCAAGATAACAAATGGAATCAGCTTTGGGAATATCACTTATTGCCTTTAATCAATGAATATCTTCGAGGAATGCCTAATGCAGCAGAAGATATTCAAAAAATAAAGAACGCATATTATGGTACAACTTCAACTGGTGTAAACGAACAATCAACTACTAAGAAAGATGAATCTGAAGGATAATAATTTTCAAGGAAAAGAGATTGATTGGAGTAAATATTGTGAAAAAGATATTAGATATTTTTCTGAAATAACAATTGCCGAACTTGCAAATAAGGATGGGGAAAATCTTTTGATATTCCCTCACTGCCTAAATGCGCAACATATAGATATTGATGAACAAAATACTATACTTAAAGTAAAAGGCAATAAGATAATCACATCAAACTATATGGGATTTATTAGTAGAAATTCAACAGAAATAACTATTCGTTCTCGCTTTGATAAAGGTGATAGCAATTTCTTTATGCATTATATGTTACAAAAAGTTTTTGCTGTCAATATTTTTAATATGCAAATATCAAAAGGACAACAATCTGTTTGGGATTTTTTAATATACCTTTTTCCTTATTATCTAAAAAAGGCTCTTAGGCAAGGAGTGTATAAAAAATACCAGCGTAATTATTATAATGATACAAGAGTAAAAGGGACAATAGATGTATCACGTCATATTAAAGAGAATATACCTTTTTCTGGTGCAATAGCATATTCAACAAGACAGCACTCTTACGATAACAATGTAACTCAGCTGATTCGTCATACAATTGAATATATCTCTACTCATAAATTTGGAGGTCGAGGAATTTTGCAATGTGATAATGATGTTCGTCAGGCCGTTAATCAAATTGTATTAGCGACTCCATCATATCTAAAATCAAATAGAGCAAAAATAGTTACGAGTAACTTAAGACAAGAGCGGCATACATATTATACTGAGTACTCTTTTCTACAAAAACTTTGTTTACAAATATTGAGAGGTGATAAAATTAGTTTTGGTGCAAAGGATAAAGATAAGGTTTATGGATTGATATTTGATGGAGCATGGTTGTGGGAAGAGTACCTTAGTACTTTTCTGCAACCACTTGGATACATTCATCCTCGCAATAAAGATCAAACAAACTATATAACTTTATTTAAAAATAACAAAGGAAGAAGTTATCCAGATTTTTACATAAAAGGTTCAGTAGTTTTAGATGCTAAATATAAGCGTAACAATGATAAGGATAATATTGAAAGAAGCGATATACACCAAATAATTACTTATATGCATTGCATTCCAGCTTCAATTGGTGGATTAATATATCCTCAGAACAGTTATGTGGATATAGATAGCAACAGTAGCATATCAGAATATGGTTCTTTGGAAGGATACGGAGGAAAAGTATTTAAGATTTATCATCACATTAAACAATATGACAATCAAGATACATATACATCATTTATTGCAGCTATGAGAGACTCTGAAAATATATTAATTAGAAATTTATCTACTCTGTAAGCAATAATTTTAGATGTATCTGTACTACAAGTTGCTTATCGTCATGAATAGTGAACTTATACATTGTAAAAACTGTACGCTCTTTTTACTTGTCGGCCACCTCTAGAACACACTACAAATTAACTATAATTAAAATAAATGCGATTTTATCAAATTATTTGAATTATAATTCAAATAATTACTATATTTGCAGGAAAGTTTAAGTATAATTAAAGTGAAGTTCTAAAATACACCTATTATGAAAGTGCCTAAAATAGTATATCGTAGGGATGCCTACATAGACAGAATCGCTCCATTTATGGATAGCAGCATCATAAAAGTGATGGTTGGTCATCGCCGTGTGGGCAAGAGCTATATTCTATTTCAGTTGATGGAGCTGATACTCTCTAAAGATAATGATGCAAACATTATATACATAAATAAAGAAGATATTACGTTTGATGATATTTACGACAGCAAATCACTGAATAGTTATATATTAACGAACTCAAGGGAAGATAAGAAGAATTATATATTCGTAGATGAGATACAAAATATACCAGACTTCCATAAAGCAATTCGCTCACTTGCCCTCGATGACAATAACGATATCTATATCACAGGAAGCAACTCTCAAATGTTCTCATCGGACTTAGCGAATGAGATGGGAGGTAGATATATCGAGTTTAATATCTATTCATTATCGTATTTGGAATTTCTTGCTTTCCATAAGTTACCCAATAATAATAGTTCTCTCGAAAGGTATATGCGCTATGGTGGATTGCCTTATCTTATTCACCTACCTCAAAGCGATGAGGTCGTTGTTGAGTATCTTAAAAGTATCTATTCGACAATTGTATTGCGTGATGTTGTGCAACGTAAAAATATACGAAATAGCATCTTTTTAGAGCAGTTGATACGTTTCTTAGCAGATAATGTTGGTTCTTTGTTTTCGTCAAAAAGCATAAGTGATTATCTTAAATCACAAAGAGTTGATATTTCGTCAAATGTCGTAAGTGACTACGCTGTTGCTCTTGCCGATGCATTTATTGTGCATAGAGTTGGTCGTTATGATATAGTTGGTAAACGTCTATTTGAGCGCGGTGAAAAATATTACTTCGAAGACCTGGGTATTAGAAATATTGTGGCAGGTTATAAACCAAATGACAGAGCTAAACGCCTAGAAAATGTAGTGTATAACCACTTGCTTTACTCTGGATATGATGTCAAAGTTGGAGCTATGCAGTCCGAAGAGATTGATTTTGTCTGCACAAAGGGTGGTGAAACCCTCTATGTTCAAGTTACATTGGAGCTATTCAAAGAGGAGACAATAGTGAGAGAATTTGGTAATTTACTAAATATTAAGGACAACTACCCCAAAATTGTAGTTTCAGCAGATGAGTCGTATGAGAATAGTTACGAGGGAATAAAGCATATATATATACGTGACTTCCTCTCTTCTCGTGTCGATTACTAATTTAACGGAATAAATCTAAACATACAATCACTGTAATCTATAAAAAAAAGAGGTTTACAGTTTTTACACCGTAAACCTCTAAAACCGCCTCACCTAGGCTACTGTTTTTTTAAATAAACTCTACTACAAGAAAGAATATTTCTCACGTAGTTCAAGCATCTGCTCTACATAGCTATCTGGATATTCAACTACAACATCTATAATCTTACCATTCTCAACAATAGGCTTGATATTTGGATTTATAAAACCACTATAAGGAGCAGTTTTTAATGTTGCGTAACGCTCAAGAACCTCTTTATGTAATTTAGCATCAGGTTTTACTGCATAAGTTTCTATAAGGTCTTTACCTGTTTCGTAATCACCCTCACTTTTAACTCTCTGAATTATAACTAGCAACTCAGCAAATAGCCCACGCAATTTTTCATAATCATTTATGATAACATAGCTTTTGCCGTTTTGTTTCATAATCTCAATGACGTTCTCGTCTTTACCTTTTTCATAACACCAAGCAGCAATAAGTTGACGATTACGCATGTGAGCCTGAACAATTTCCTTACCTTCTTCAATACGTGTAAGTTGCCCCATAAGACCATTGAAAATTTGGTTGTAATAAGCCGCTTTCATAACGTCCATAGAAGGGACAATACCAAGCTCCATTAATTTAGTGTCACCTATATAATAAAGAGCAAAAAGGTCTGCACGAGCTTCCTCTAAAGGTGAAGCATAGTTTTTAAGTTCATCACCTTTCACGCCTTCTTTAAGCTGACCTGAGCCATGACCTAAACACTCATGCAAGTCTGTATGTAAATCACTTGCTAAAGTACCGTAATTCTTTGCATTATTAATAACCTCAGCACTAGGATAAAATTCTATAGAGAAGCCATCACCCTGAGCTGCTTGTGCATAAGCATAAGTAATATTCTGAATAGTAACACTTTTAGAACCATGATCTTTTCTAATCCAGTCTGAATTAGGTAAGTTAATACCTATAGGAGTAGCAGGAAAACAGTCACCACCTAGTTGAGCTACGGTAATAACTTTTGCAGATATACCTTTCACAGTTTTTTTCTTGTACTGTTCATCTATAGGTGAGTTGTCCTCAAACCATTGAGCATTATCTGAAATAGTCTCTGTACGTTTTGTAGCTTCTACATTTTTAAAGTTTACTGTACTTTCCCATGAGGCTTTACGACCTAGAGGGTCACCATACACTTCAATAAAACCATTCACAAAGTCTACACTAGAAAGAGTGTCTTTAACCCAAAGAACATTATATTCATCAAATTCTTTAAGGTCACCAGTTTTATAGTAAGAGATAAGTTTCTCTATAGTTTGCTTTTGGTGTTCATTTTCAGCTACCCCAGCAGCTTTCTCTAACCAGTAAACAACTTTCTCTAGAGCAGCAGAATATTTACCATCTATTTTGTAAACTTCCTCAAAGATTCTACCTTTTTCTTTTACTAAACGACTATTAAGACCATACATTACTGGTTCAGGGTCGTTAGGGTTACCCATTCTTGCATAGAATTGTTCTACTTCTTTCTGAGTAAGATTTTCGTGATAGTTATTAGCGCTATTTACTATCATATCCTTTGAAGCATCTTGACAAGAACCTACTTTGTATAATTTAGCATTAAAAATTGCAGGTTTTATAATAGCTAGCTCTTTCTTAGAATCTTTTAAAGACTCTGTTGCAGCAACTAAAGAATCGAAATACTCTTCACTAAATTCAGGAGTGAATTTTTCTGATGAATAATGGTGATGTATACCATTTGCAAACCACACTTTCTTTAAGTATTTCTCGAATGCCTTAAATTGTTCATCTTCTTTATCGCCCTTATAAGAAACATAAATTTCCTCTAAAGTCTTTCTTATAGATAAGTTATGTTTAAAATTCTGATCAAAAAGTATATCTCTACCACATTTAGCTGACTCAGAAAGATAGTAAACTAAGGTTTTTTGTTGTAAAGTCAAAGAGTCAAAATCTGGTATTTGATAACGCAAAATTTTAACATCATCAAACTTGTCAATTTGCCAAGTAAAATCTGTATTGTTCATTTTGTTTTGTGTTTCTGTGCAGCCTGTCAATAATAATACCGCAGCTGCAATAATTAGTAAAGTTTTGTTCATAAAAGATATGTATAGAATCAAGTCATAAGATTAATTTACTGATAATATTTAAAAGCTATTTTATTTCTTTTTAATGTTTCATCTTTTTGCAAAAAAAATGAAACTTTTTCAGCTTATTCAGGCTACAAAAATAGTAAAATCCATTTAAATGTTATATATTTGCAGAACAAAGTTTTTAAAGGAAAGTTCTAATAATTGATTTTATTCAATTTTTAGAAGTTCCCTTTAGAAGCTACTTAAATATTTTACAATTTTAATCTCGCTTGAAATATATGAAATCAATCTTCCTGACGGCCTTCTCTTTATTTGCGGTTCTTACTGCATCTGCACAAAAGACACCTGCCGATTACGTAAATCCTTTCATAGGAACTTCTAACTTCGGAGCAACTCAGCCAGGACCTGTGGTACCTTATGGTATGGTCTCTATGAGTCCATTTAACACTATCGAAAAACCAGGTCACACTATTCATGTGAACGGTGGATGGTGTTCTACACCTTTTGTATATGAAAATAAATTCATTGCAGGGTTCACAAATGTTAACCTTTCTGGTGTTGGATGCCCAGATTTTGGTTCTCTACTATTGATGCCTACAACTGGTGAACTAGAGGTTGATTATAACAAATACTGCTCAGAAATCGAAAACCAAGTTGCTAAAGCAGGTTATTACAGTGCGGATATTACAAAATATAATGTAAAAGCTGAAATGACTGCTACAGAACGCACTACCCTATCTAAATACACCTTCCCTGCTGGTCAATCTAACATCCTTCTAAACATAGGACTAGGGTTAACTAACGAAACTGGTGGAACTGCAAGAATCGTATCTGATAGAGAAATTGAAGGTTACAAATTAATGGGTACTTTCTGTTATACTAAATCTCAATCTATCATTCCTATTTATTTTGTAGTTCGTGTAAACAAACCTGCTGAAATTAAATATTGGAAAAAACAAGACCTTCTAATTGGTGGTCGTCACGACTGGGACCCTTACTCGGGCAAATACAAAGTTTACACAGAATACAACCGTGAAATGGCAGGTGACGAGATAGGTGTTGCTTTCTCTTTTAACACTCAGGACAAAGAAGCTATAGAAGTTAGCGTTGGTGTTTCTTATGTAAGCATAGAGAATGCTCGTGAAAACTTAAACAAAGAACAACACAACACTAATTTTGATAAAATCTCTGCACAAGCAATTGAAAGTTGGAATAATGTTTTATCTAACGTAGAAGTTGAAGGTGGTACAGAAGACGACAAATCTATCTTCTATACAGCTCTTTATCACACATATATTCACCCTAACATCCTACAAGATGTTAATGGAGAATATCCTGCTATGAGTAGTGGTAAAACTTTAAAAGTTAACCACAACCGTTTTACTATGTTCTCAGGTTGGGATGTTTACCGCATAAACCCTGCACTTATGTCGCTAGTTTGCCCTCAACGAGGAAACGATATGGTAAAATCTTTATATGAAATGTATGAAGAATCGGGAAATCTTCCTAAATTTGAGATAGCATCTCAAGAGTTCCACGTTATGCAAGGAGACCCTGCTATTCCTTATATCGTTGACCTTTATATGCGCGGCATGTTAAATGATATGGAAGCTGAAGAATTATATGAAGCTATGTACAAAAATGCTTTCACTGAAGGTGCTAACAATGTTGTACGTCCTGACAATGACTTCTATGCAGAAAACGGATATCTTCCTATCCTAAAACCTTATGACAATACAGTGTCACAAGCTCTAGAGTACTATATCGCTGACTGGTCTCTTGCTCAGATGGCTAAAAAATTAGGTAAAACAGCAGATTATGAAACTCTTATGACAAGATCTATGGGTTACAAAAAATATTTTGATCCTACATACTGTCTTCTACGTCCTATAAATCCTGATGGTACATTTATGGAAGGTTTCGACCCTCTACAAGGTGAAAATTTTGCCCCTGTGCATGGTTTCCACGAAGGTACTTCTTGGAACTACTCTTTCTACCTACCTCATGATATTCTAGGTCTTATTAAACTTCATGGTGGTAACAAAAAATTCACTGCAAATCTTCAAAAATGTTTTGATGAAGGTCTTTTCGATATGACAAACGAACCTGACATGGGTTATCCTTACTACTTCTCTTATATTAAAGGTGAAGAATGGAGAACTCAAAAGATGGTACGTGAGTTACTGAAAAAATGGTATAAAAACGCTCCTGTAGGTATACCTGGAAATGATGATACCGGCACTATGAGTGCATGGGGAGTATTCTCTCTAATGGGACTTTACCCTCCAACACCAGGAGAACCTAACTATATCATCTCTAGTCCTACATTTGACAAGATTACAATTAAACTTGACCCTAAATATTACAAAAACTCTGAGTTAGTAATTAAAGGTCTTAATGCTTCTGACGAAAACATCTATATTAAGAGTATTAAAGTTGGTGGTAAAAAATACAACAGTCGTTTTATAACTCATGACGCTCTAGTTAACGCAGGTGAGATTGTAATAGAATGTACTAATCAAAAATAGCACGTTTATTGTTCCACTGCATACAAATTCTTATGCAGTGGAATAAATAAAAGTAAATATACGAAAATTTAAATACACGAAAATGAACAAAGTTCTTTTAATGATTCTTGACGGGTGGGGAAAAGGCGACCACTCAAAAAGCGATGTTATCTTCAATGCTAACGCTAAATTTATGACTTCTTTAGAAGAGAAATATCCTAACTCTCAACTTCTAACTTGTGGTGAGAATGTTGGTCTTCCTGACGGACAGATGGGTAACTCAGAAGTTGGTCACTTAAACCTTGGCGCTGGCCGTATCGTTTATCAAGACCTAGTAAAGATTAACAAAGCATGTGAGGACAACTCTATCGCTTCTAACCCTGTAATTGCTGATGCTTTCAAATATGCTAAAGAAAACGGTAAAGCAGTTCACTTTATTGGTTTAGTATCTAATGGTGGTGTTCACTCTTTAGACAAACACATCTACAAATTATGTGATGTTACAGGTGAATATGGCATTGAAAACGTATTCGTTCACGCTTTCACTGACGGTCGTGACACAGACCCAAGAAGTGGTAAAGGTTTTATTGAATCTTTAAACAACCACCTAAAAACTTCTAACGGTAAAATAGCTTCTATCATAGGTCGTTTCTACGCTATGGATAGAGACAAACGTTGGGAACGTGTAAAAGTAGCTTACGACTTGCTTACTGCTGGTGTAGGTGCTAAATTTACTGATCCTGTAGCTGCTATGGAAGCATCTTACAACGAGGATTTAACTGATGAATTTGTAAAACCTTTTCTATTGTTGATGATAACAACAATCCTGTAGGTATGATTCAAGAAGGTGATGTTGTTTTCTCTATTAACTACCGTTCAGATAGAGCTAGAGAAATCACTATGGCTTTAAATGAGATAGACCTCCCAGAAGCAGAAATGACAGCTATTCCTAACCTTCATTACTTAACTATGACTCCTTATGATGAAGGTTTCAAGAAAGTAAAAATCGTTTACGGAAAAGACAATATCCAAAATACTCTTGGTGAAGTTGTTGCTAACGAAGGTCTTACTCAACTACACATTGCTGAGACTGAGAAATATGCTCACGTTACTTTCTTCTTCAACGGTGGACGTGAAGAACCTTATGCTAATGAAGAGCGTATCTTAATCAACTCTCCAAAGGTTGCTACTTATGACTTAAAACCTGAGATGAGTGTTTACGAAGTTAAAGATGCTTTAGTAGCTGAGCTTAACAAAGCTAAATTTGACTTTGTATGTCTAAACTTTGCTAATGGTGATATGATAGGTCACACAGGTATATACGAAGCTATAGTAAAAGCTATTGGTGCAGTAGATGAATGTGTTGAAGAGGTTGTTAATGCTGCTACAGCTAACGGTTACACTGTTCTTATTACAGCTGACCACGGTAACGCTGACTTTGCTGTTAACGCTGACGGTACTCCTAATACTGCTCACTCTTTGAACCCTGTTCCTTTTATCGTTGTTTCTGATACTATCAAATCTGTTGAAGATGGTGTACTAGCTGACGTTGCTCCAACCATCCTTAAGATTATGGGTATCTCTCAACCTGCAGACATGACCGGCAAAGCGTTAATTTAAGTTTCGCTTCGGGACTTAAGTGAAGGCTTTTCCCAATAGCAGCCCATCTTTGCGACCTTTTTTAAAGTTTCAATGCTCACAGCCGTCGAGGCTGCTCCGCTTAAAACTTCAAAAAACGCCGCAAATATGAACTACTCTTGG